>JAJFVE010000076.1 GCA_021371965.1 Planctomycetaceae bacterium | reverse complement strand
TCCGCGGCGGTCGAGGACGGCCATCTCGCCGTCGTCGAGATAGATCACGTTGGCGGTGTGTTCGAGAATCGCCGCGGCGTCGGAGGCCACCACGTATTCGTCGGTGCCCACGCCGATGATCAGCGGGCTGCCCTTGCGGGCCACGATCATCTTGTCCGGGTCGTCGCTGCTGACGACCGCCACGCCATACGTGCCGGTGACTTCGCGCAGCGCTGCCTGCACGGCGGCCTCGAGCGTGTGCGTCCCGTTGCCGTGGCTGACGAACTCGCCGATGAGCTGCACGAGCACTTCGGTGTCGGTGTCGCTCTTGAAGACGTGGCCCTTGGAGAGCAGGAACTGCTTGAGGGTCGAGTAGTTCTCGATGATCCCGTTATGCACCAGGGCGATCTTGCCGCTGTCGTCGGTGTGCGGGTGGGCGTTGACCTCGTTGGGCGCTCCGTGCGTGGCCCAGCGCGTGTGGGCGATGCCCATTGTGCCGCCCGCCATCGCCGCGTCGCTCTCGACCATCTGCTGCACGCCCGCCACTCGCCCGGGCTTCTTGTGGATGATGAGCTGCCCGCCATTGTAGATGCACACGCCGGCCGAGTCGTACCCGCGGTATTCCAGTCGCTTGAGCCCCTCGATCAGGATGTTCCGCGCTTCCTTCTTACCGATGTAGCCGACGATTCCACACATGCCGTAGCTCCCGGAAAACAGTAGCACAGGCTTTCCAGCAGCCTGGATAGGCCGTGCCACAGACACTACCATAACGTTTGGACAGGGTGCAAAACAACCCGATCCGCTCGCGCGCCGGCCATCGCGACCGCCGTTGGCAGACAGCGCCCTGCTTGTTTATCGGTACAACGGGCATCGGCGTTCAGTTACGGTTGCCCCGCCGCGACGGCCTCGAGCTTCCATGACCGCACCGTCCCGTCCTTGCATCCTGAGATGAATCCCTTCCCGTCAGGCCAGAACGCCAGGCACGTCAGGTTCGCCTGGGGCAGCGTGACGCTCATTAAGATTTTATGCGCCTGGATGTTCCACAGGCGAATCTCGCCGCCCGAATCCCCCGCCAGCACTGTCTCCATCCGTCCGGGCGAGCCGGCCAGGCACTGCACGACCGCCTCGTGCGTCCCGATCAGCGCCGTGGTCTTGGGCTTCATCGTCTGCATGTAGACGCCCTTGTCGCTGGCGGCGATCGCGCGGTCTTGGGAGTAGACCACCGCCCGGATCGGCGTCGCCGACGCCGGCAGTTGCTCGCCGAACACCTCGGGCAGGCTGAGATTCTTGACCACCATGTTCCATCGCCGCAGCCGCCGGTCGCGATGGGCGCTGACGGCGTACTGCCCGTCTTCGCTGACGGTCACGGCCGTGGCGGCCACGTGATTATCGATCAATTTGCGGTCGAGGCTGAGTTGGAGCTTCTCGAAGCCGCGGACGTAGGCGTCCTCGGTCGAGACCGAGACGATCTGGCCGTCCATTTCGCGATACATCAGCGCCTCGACGGGGCGCTGGTGCGACTCGTACCACTTGACGCTCTTGCCGCCGCCGGCCGGCCAGACCTCGACGCTGCGCCCAATCCCCGCCAGCACCTGCTTTTGCCCGCCGACAACCGCGAAGGTCACCGACATCGCCTCGCCGCGGGCCCGCGGGCTCTTGAACGTGCGTATCTCGCCGCCGCTGCCGCTGAAGAGCTTGACCGTCCCGTCGGCCCCGCCGGCCGCCAGCAGCGACCCGTCCGCCATCATCGACAGGCTCGTCACGCGGCTGGTGTGTTTGTATTCCTTGACCACCTTGGCCGACATCGTCGGCGCGGCGTTCTTGTCCTGTCCGCCGGCCGGCGTCTTGGCATCCGCCAGTTCGGGCGGCAATTTGTCCCCTGCGATCATCTGGCGGACGTCGCTCTTGAGCACGCTGGCCTTGCCACCCTTGTCGAGATAGATGATGTACCGCTGCCCGTCGTCGAGCACCGACCCCTGCATGCGCTGGCCGCTGTGGAGGATCAGCCAGTCGCCCAGCACCGCCCCGCCGCTAAAGGCCACCACCGCCGCGGCGGCCACTACGATCCGGGCTCGACCTGCACTCATGACGTTCTCCAAATGAAGGCGCCGCACCAGAGAACAGTAGCCTATCAAAACCCTCCCGCGGCGGCAAGGCGACGCGAATGGGTCGAGGGGCAATCGTTGGCCGGTTCACTAAGGGCAGTCTGTTGCCACGGCGCGATGGCCGGTAGAATACCCGCATATGGACCTGTTGCGGCAATCTGAAGAGGCGGCCATTGCGGCTAATGCGCCGCTGGCGGTGCGCATGAGGCCGCGGACTATCGACGAGATTCTCGGGCAGGAGGAGTTTCTCGGCGAGGGCAAGATGCTGCGGCGGATGCTGGCGGCGGACCGCTTGAGCAGCCTGGTGTTCTTCGGCCCGCCGGGGTCAGGCAAGACGACGCTGGCGCGGGTGATCGCCGATCACTGCTCAGCGGCGTTTCACGAGCTCAACGGGGCGTCGGCATCAGTCAAGGACGTGCGCGAGGTGATCGAGCAGGCCCGCGTGCGGCTGGGATCGATGAAATCGGGGATTGGCTCCGGGAAACTGGGGACAGGCACCTCCGGGGCTGCGCCCCTGCGGAGCCAGCCCCCACTTTCCCGGACGGTTCTGTTCATCGACGAGTTGCACCGGTTCAACCGGGCGCAGCAGGACGTGCTGCTCAACGACGTCGAGAATGGCGTCATCATCCTCATCGGCGCCACCACCGAGAACCCGTTCTTCACCATCAACTCGCCGCTGCTTTCCCGCTCGACGGTCTTCGAGTTCAAGCCGCTGGGCGAAGAGCAGATCGCCGCCCTGCTGCGGCGGGCGCTGGCCGACCAGGACCGTGGGCTGGGCGCCATCAACGTCCAGGCCACTGACGAGGCCCTGGCGCATCTGGCGAAAATCTCCGACGGCGACGCCCGCCGGGCGCTGACGGCCCTGGAGGTCGGCGTGATGAGCCAGGTCACGCACGCCGGCAGCGACAAGCCCGTCGCCTTCGACCTGGCCGTCGCGCAGGAGTCGATCCAGCAAAAAGCCATCCAGTACGACCGCACCGGCGACATGCACTACGACGCCATCAGCGCGTTCATCAAGTCGATGCGCGGCAGCGACCCCGACGCGGCGGTGTACTGGCTGGCGCGCATGCTGACGGCCGGCGAGGACCCGCGGTTCATCGCCCGGCGGATCAGCATCCTGGCCAGCGAAGACATCGGCAACGCCGACCCGCGGGCGATCACCATCGCGGCCAGCGCGTACGCCATTGTCGAGCGCATCGGCATGCCCGAGTGCCAGCTCACGCTGGCGCAGGCGGCGATCTACATGGCCACGGCCCCCAAGAGCAACGCTTCGTACAAGGCGATCTCGGCGGCGACGGACGACGTTCGCACCGGGCGGACGCTTCCGGTGCCTCGGCACCTTCGCAACGCCCCGCATCCGGGGATGCGGGAGCAACTGGGCAACGCCGAGGGGTACCAGTACAGCCACGACTTCGCCGGCGGGATCAGCCCCGACCAGGATTACCTCGGCGTCGACCGCACGTACTACCAGCCCACCGACCGCGGATACGAAAAGCATATCGCCGCGTACCTCGAATGGGCGAAGAAGCTGCGGGAGAAGAAAGAGGAATGATGCAAGGCGGAAGCCCCGTCGCTAACCGGAAAGAAAATTTTCTCCAGATTCTCTCAAGATTTTTCGCCCTTTCCGAAATTCCTTTTCTACCACGTTGACTTTGCCCGGATGGGCTTGTATTGTTCCTGACTTGACCGGCATGGATATGGAGCACCGGCCGGACTGCGGCACCGATGCACACGCAAACGAAATGGAAGGCCGGCAGGGACGCCCCCGGATCGGGGTAACACGGTGTACGTTATTAGCCCATTTAATCGGGTACTGTGGACCTGCATGCTTGCCGCCGCGGCCATGCTGGGGACGTGCGACTACGCCCGCGCCCAGAACGGCCAGGACAAGGTCATCGACGTTCGCGTCGAGGGCAACCGGCGCATGACGACCGAGGCCGTTCTGGCCCACGTCAAGACTCGCCTGGGCCAGTCCTACAGCGACGACCTGGTCCGCAGCGACAAGCAGGCCCTGCTCGACACCGCCCAGTTCACCTCCGTGGTGGCTACCAAGACGCAGACTGATCGCGGCGTGATCGTCACGTTCATCGTGCAGGAGCGCCCGCTGGTCTCTCGCGTGATGCTCCAGGGCAACAAGGAGTTCACCGACGAGCAACTCATGGGTTCGCTGCCGTTCCAGGCGGCCGCCCCGCTCAACATCGCCTCGGTGCAGGCCGGGCAGGATGCCCTGGTGAACAAGTATCGTTCCAGCGGTTATTACTTCGCGAGCGTGACGGTGGACCGCCCGGCGCTGGAAAAGGAAAAACGGGCCGTTTACAAGATCGTCGAAGGCCCGCGCGTCACGATCGGCAAGGTCGAGTTCGTCGGCAACACGACGTACTCGGGGCTGATCCTCGGCCAGAAGGTCGGGACGCGCAAGCGCTTTTGGCCGATCTTCCCGGGCTTTCTGGACACCGACCAGCTCGCCCAGGATGTAACGGCTCTTAGAAATTTCTACCGCGACGAGGGATTCCTGGACGCCGAGGTCGGGCGGGAACTCGAGTTCTCCTTCGACAAGACCCAGGTCACCGTCCGGTTCATCGTAAAGGAAGGTCCGCGCTACCGCGTCAACGAGGTGATCTTCAAGGGCAACACCGTCATCTCGGCCGAGCAGTTGGCCCAGCGCGTCTCCCTCCAGCAGGGCTCGTTCTTCACCGCCGAGCGGCTCAAGCAGTCCGTCCAGAACGTCCAGGACACCTATGGCGAGGTCGGCTACATCGAGGCGCAGGTGCGGGCGACACGCCAGTTCCTGGCCCCCAGCGCGCCGGTTCCGGCATGGGCGGCCGGCATGGACGAAGGCGCCGCCAAGCCCGCCGTGCTCAACATCGTCTTCACCATCGTCGAGAAGGACCAGTACCGCATCGGGCAGATCAACATCCGCGGCAACAACATCACGCAGGGGCGAATCATCCGCCGCGAGTTGCGATTCTTCCCCGAGCAGATCTTCAACAGCACGGCGGTGAAGGAATCCAAGAACCGCCTGGAAGAGACCCGCCTGTTCGAGAAGGTCGAGATCGAGCCGGTCGCCACCAACGTCCCGGGCGTCCGCAATGCCGATGTCATCGTCAAGGAAGGGCGCACGGCGCAGTTCCTCGTCGGCGTCGGCGTCAGCACCAACGCCGGACTGCTGGGCAACATCTCCTTCACGCAGCGCAACTTCGACCTCTTCGCCCCGCAGAAGGGCTTCCGCGGCGGCGGCCAGACCCTCAGCATCGTCGCTGAGCCCGGCACCGAGATGATGCGTTTCTACGTCGACTGGTTCGAGCCGTACCTGTTCGACCAGCCCTACTCGCTGGGCGCCCGCGGGTTCGCCTGGACGCGCAAACGCGAGGACTGGGATGAAACGCGCGTCGGCGGCCTCATGACCGTCGGGCACAAATTCATCAACCACTGGTTCGGCCAGGTGGCCACGCGCGTCGAGGCCATCGACATCTCCGACGTCAGCACCGACACCTCCACCGAGATCCGCGACGAGGAAGGCTGGCATTCGCTGGTGGGCATCAAGCCGGCCCTGATCCGGGACCGGACCGACAGCCGCTGGCTGCCGTCGAAGGGCGACCGCCTGGAATTGAGCTACGAACAGGTCTTCGGGACCAGCACGTTCGGCAACATCCAGGGCGAGTACCACTACTACCACACGCTGGCCACCGACGCGCTGGACCGCAAGCACATTCTGGCCTCGCGCGTGGCGGCCGGGCAGATCGTCGGCGACGCCCCGTTCTTCGAGCGGTACTACGGCGGCGGCATCGGTTCGATCCGCGGCTTCAAGTACCGCGGGATCAGCCCCCGCGGCAGCAATGGCGACGATCCCATCGGCGGCGACTTCATGTTCTTCGCCGGCAGCGAGTATTCCTTCCCGCTGATCGGCAAGGACCTCAGAGGCGTGCTGTTCGTCGACACCGGCACGGTGAACTCCGACTTCGGGTTCTCGAACTACCGCATGTCGATCGGCACGGGCTTGCGTTGGGTCGTGCCGATGCTCGGGCCGGTGCCCCTGAGCCTGGACGTGGCCGTCCCGATCCTCAAGGGTGACGACGACGACACGCAGATTCTCAGCTTCAGCGTGGGCGTGACGTTCTGACGCGACCGCCCCCGCCCACCCAGTTACAGCGAGGTGCCTGATGAGAAAATTTCCCTTGATGCTGGTGATTCTTGCGGCCTTGGTTACGGTCGGGTTCCTCCTGGGCAGCCTTAATGCCCAGCAAGGCGCCGGCACGCCCCTGACGCGCGTGGCCGTGTGCGACATCGGCGTGGTCTTCGCCAATTACGAGCGGGCCAAGAAAGAGTCCACCAACCTCGAAGAGACCCGCCAGAAGGTCGAGAAGGAAAAGGCCCGCCGCACCCAGAAGATCGACGACCTCCGCAAAGAACTCGAGTCGTTCAAGGACGGCCCCGAGCAGGAACGCGCCTTCCGCGCCTACCAGAAGGAATCCGTCGAGCTCCAGGCCTGGCTGCAGTTCGAGGACAACCTCGCCACGCGAAGCCACGCCACGCTGACACGATCGATGTACGACCAGATGAACGCCGCCGTGGCGGCTGTCGCCAAGTCGCGCGGCATCGACCTGGTGCTGCACCGCGAAGGCGCCATGCCCAAGACGCAGACCACCCTGCAGATCCTGCAGGTCATGCGCGAACGCAAGGTCCTCTACAACAGCGACGCCATCGACATCACCGACCCGGTCGTGAAGTACCTCAACGACTCCTACACCCGCGGCGCCCAGCCCTGACGAACCCGCTATGGCCACACTGGAAATGACAGTCGCCGCCTTGGCCGAACTGGTCGGCGGCACGGTACACGGGGCCGACGGGGGCGTCATCCGCTCTATCGCCTCCATCGCCGCCGCCACCGGCGACGACCTCACCTTCGCCGTCAATGACAAGCACGCCGCCACGCTGGCCAACTGCCGCGCAGGCGCCGCACTGGTCACCAAGCCCCTGGCCGGCGCGCCCATGCCGCTGATCGTCGTTAAAGATGTCGAAGAAGCCATGGCCACGCTTCTGGCCAGCCTGGCCTCGCCGCCGGACCTGCCGCCGGCCGGAGTGCACCCCACCGCCGCGATAGCGCCCGACGCGCAGGTGGCGCCTGACGCGGCGATCGGCCCCTTCGTGGTGGTCGGCGCGCGGGCGGTCATCGCCAGCGGCGCGGTGCTCTGTGCCCACGTGTCGGTCGAGCGCGACGTCAGGATCGGCGAAGGCACGATCATCGAGCACGGCGTCGTCGTGATGCACGAGTGCGTCATCGGGCGAGGCGCGCGCATCGGCGCCAACAGCGTGATCGGTCGGCCGGGGTTCGGATACTATCTCAAAGACGGCCGACATGTGCCGATCCCCCACGCCGGCAACGTGGTGATCGAAGACGACGTGCATATCGGCCCGCTGTGCAACGTCGATCGGGCGAAGTTCGGCAGCACGGTTATCGCCCGCGGCGCCCGCATCGACAGCCAGGTGCTCATCGCGCATAACGTGCGCATCGGGGCCGGCTGCATCCTCTGCGGACACTGCGGCGTCGCCGGCAGCGCCGAGCTGGGGCAGTACGTGGTGCTGGCCGGAAACGTCGGCGTGAAAGATCACGTCCGCATCGGCAACGGCGTGCAGTGCGCGGCCTTTGCCGCCATCGCCGGCGACATCGCCGACGGCGAGATCGTCTCCGGCATTCCCGCCCAGCAGATCAAAGAGAATTTCCGCCAAGTGCTGGCGATGAAGAAGTTGCCCGACCTGGTCAAGCGCGTCGGGCAGATCGAGACGAGAGTAGACGACCTTGAGGCGCCAAAGAACCATTGATCATCCCGCCGTGGTGGAAGGGGCCGCCCTGTTCAGCGGCGCCGCTTCCGCGCTGTCCTTCCTGCCGGCGCCCGAAAACACCGGCATCATCTTCGTCCGCCGCGGCGAGCGCGGGGCCGTGCAGATCCCCGTCGGCATCGAGAACCTCCTCGCGCAGCCGCGCCGCACGTCGCTGTCGGCCGGCGGGGAGCAGGTCCAGACGGTCGAGCACGTGCTGGCCGCCGCCGCCGGGCTGGGGATCGACAACCTGATCGTCGAGGCCTCGGCCGACGAAACGCCCGCGCCGGACTCCTCGGCCGCCCCGTTCGCCCAGGCGCTGGCGGGCGCCGGGCTGGTCGAGCAGCAGGCCCCGCTCGATCCCTACGTGGTGACCGAGCCCGTCACCGTCACGCAGGGCGCGGCGAGCCTGACGGCGCTGCCCGGACCGGCCGAGTGCCTGGACATTCTCTTCGACATGGACTACGCCGCGCTCTGCCCGGCCATCGGGCGGCAGGTGTACGCCTTCCGCGTGGACCAGGACGACTTCGCCACGCAACTGGCCCCAGCGCGAACCTTCCTGCTCAAGCAGGAGGCCGACCAGATGCTCGCCGCCGGAGTCGGCAAGCACCTCTCGCCGCGCGACGTGGTGGTCGTCGGCCCGGACGGCCCGATCGACAACGCCCTGCGATTCGCCGACGAACTGGTCCGCCACAAGGTCTGCGACCTCATCGGCGACATGGCCCTGCTGGGCCGACCCCTGCGCGGGCGCCTGGTCGCCAGCCGCAGCGGCCACAGCCTCAACCACGCCCTCGTCCGCAAGCTGCGCGAGGAGATCGAGCACCGCTCGACGGCCCGCAAGCTGATGGGCCAGCCCGCGATGGACATCCGCCAGGTGATGAAGCTGCTGCCCCACCGCTACCCGTTCCTGATGATCGACCGCGTGCTCGAACTCGACGGCAACCGTCGCGCGGTGGCCATCAAGAACGTCACCATCAACGAGCCGTTCTTCCAGGGTCACTACCCCGGCCAGCCCATCATGCCCGGCGTGCTGCTGCTGGAGGCGATGGCCCAGCTCTCGGGCATCCTGCTCTGCCGCCAGGTCGAGAGCACCGGCAAGATGGCCGTGCTGCTGAGCCTCGACAACGTCAAGATGCGCCGCGCCGTGCGCCCCGGAGACCAGCTCCTGATCGAGGCCGAAGGACTCCACGTCCGCCCCCGCACCGGACACTGCCGCTGCAAAATCACCGTCGGCGACGAACTGGCCTGCGAGGCCGAAATCAAATTCATGCTCATCGACGCCCAACCAGCGTAAACAGCGGGTAACGTTTGACCATTTCCCTTCCTCTGCACCAGCCCTCTTGTTCCCGGCGGCGGATTGGTGTCTACTAAACGTGCCTATGCCCGATATTTCTCCTCAAACCCTTGTCGAGGACGGAGCGCAGATCGCCGCGGATGTGCGCATAGGGCCCTTCTGCACCATCGGCCGACAGGTCTCCATCGCTGCCGGCTGCGTCATCGAGAACAACGTCACGATCACCGGGCGGACGGTTCTCGGCGAGCGGTGCTGCGTGATGCCCCAATGCGTGATCGGGGCCGGCGACGACCCTGCCCGCGCCGGCGGGCTTTGCTATGTCGGGGCCAACACCACCCTGCGCGAGCACGTGGTGGTCTACGGCGGGTTCCAGCACGCCACCCGCATCGGGCAGGACAACCTGCTGATGGTCGGCTGCCGCGTCGGCGAGGGGGCGACCATCGAAGACCACGGCATCTTTGCTAACGCCACGCAGTTCGGCGAACACTGCCACGTCGAGTCGTACGTGCGGACCAGCGGCTTTGCCCTGATCGGGCCGGGCGTGCGGGTCGGAGCGTATGCGTTTGTGGCCGCCTTCGTGCAGGTGGCCCGCGACGCGCCGCCGTTTGTGATGCTGCAGGGCATGCCCCTGCGCGTCCGCGGGGTCAACACCAACAACCTCGAACGCTGCGGCTTTACCGCCGACGACATCCGCTCGCTCAAGACGGCCGTGCGCGAGCTCTACGCCGGCGACGGCCAGTCGCCCAACGCGGCGCTGATCGAGCAACTGCTGACCGCGCCGGACTTGAATCCGCACGTGCGCCGTTTGGTGGAGTCCCTGGCGGCGGACGTGCGCGGGACTGACGACCATGGATGACCTGACGGTCATGCGCGAGATCGCCCCCTCGGCGCAGGTGGCAGCCGGCGCGGTCGTCGGGCCCTTCTGCGTTGTCGGCCCCAATGCCGTCATCGGCCCGCGCACGCGCCTGGGAGCCCGCACCACCGTGACTGGCTGGACCACCCTCGGCAGCGACAACGACATCGGCGAAGGCTGCGTGCTCGGCGCGCCGCCGCAGGATCTCAAGTATGCCGGCGCGCCGACGCGCCTGATGATCGGCCATCGCAACCGCCTCGGGCGGTTCGTCACGGCGCATGTGGGAACCGAGTTCGGCGGATACCTGACGCGCATCGGCAGCGACAACGTCCTGCACGACGGTTGCCACGTCGCCCACGACTGCTATGTCGACGACCGGACGGTCCTGGGCGCCGACGTGCTGCTGGCCGGACACATCCGCATCTGCAGCGGCGCGGTGGTGGAGGAGCGCTGCGGCGTGCATCATTACGTGACGGTCGGCTCGCACGCCCGCGTCGGGCGCTGCACCCCCGTGCGGCGCGACGTGCCACCCTTCGCCCTCTTCGCGGCCCGAAATTACGACTGGCAGGGTTCGCCCTCCGTCGTCGGCGCCCACGAGGAGGGCATCGACGCCGCCAAGCTCGCCCCCTGGGAGCGGCGCGAGCTGCGAGAGGCCCTGCGAGATCTGTTTGAAGACGAAGCTGCGCTACAGACAAAGATCGAGCAACTCGTTAATATTGGGGTCGAAGGGGCGGCCGCCGATTTGTGCCGCTTCTGCCTGCGAAGCCTCCAGGGGCTCTATGGACGCTGCCGCGAGTCGTATCGCGGCGCCGCGCCGCCCGAGGCGCTGCAGTACCTGCCGCCCGAGTTGCAGGCCGTTATCAGGAGATCCAAACCGTGAGCGTGCGTATCGCCGTCGTTGGTTGTGGACGCATGGGCAAGCTTCACGCCCGCGTTATCAGTGAAACGAAAGAAGCTACCCTGGCTTGCGTCGTCGACAGCAACGCCGCGGCTGCAGCCGCCCTGGGCAAGCAGCGCGACTGCCTCGCGCTGACCAGCCTGGCCGAAGCGGTCAAAGTCTCCGACGCCGCCATCATCGCCGTGCCCACCCGCGCCCACCTCGATGCGGCGCGGCCGTTCCTCGAAGCGGGCAAGGCCGTCCTCATCGAAAAGCCCCTGGCGCTGGACCCGGCCCAGGGCGAGGAGATGATCGCCCTGGCCAAAAAGAGCGGCGCCAAGATGCAGGTCGGGCACACCGAGCGGTTCAACCCGGCCGTCGTCGCCATGCGAAAGCACACCATCAAGCCCAAGTTCATCGAGGCCCACCGCATCAGCCCCTTCACGTTCCGCTCGGCCGACGTCGGCGTGGTGCTGGACATGATGATCCACGACATCGACCTGGTGCTGATGGTGGCCGGCACGGACCAGGTCGACACCGTGCACGCCGTCGGCGTCAACGTCATCGGCGCCCACGAAGACATCTGCAACGCCCGCCTGATCTTCGCCAACGGCTGCGTCGCCAACATCACCGCCAGCCGCCTGGCCATCAAGACTGAACGCAAGATGCGAATCTTTTCCGAGGAGGCGTACCTCTCGGTCGATTACGCCAAGAAAGTCGGCATCGTCATCGAGAAGTCCAAGAACCTCGACCTGATCCAGATGGCCCGCGACCTGGACGTCGAAGACGTCGCCGAGCTGGCCCAGCAGGTCGACTACACCAAGTTGCTGACGGTCGAGGAACTCGTCGTCAACGACGCGACCGAACCGCTGGCCAGCCAGGCCCATTCCTTCTGCCAGATGGTTTCCGGGCAGGCCCCGCCGCAAGTTTCAGCCGAGGAAGGCCTGGCCGCCATCCGCGTGGCCAAGCGCATCGTCGACTCGATCAAGAGCTACAAGTGGGACGGGCCCAACTCCCAGCGCCAGGGGCTGGATATCATCCAGAAGGATTAAGGAAATCTTAATCCTGCAGATGCTATGCTACATGGGCTTTACTAATGGAGCGAATGGAGGCCTGCCTGTGAAAAAAGGGTTTACCCTGGTAGAACTGCTTGTGGTTATTGCCATCATCGCCATCCTGGTGGCGATTTTGGTGCCGGTGATCGGGACGGTTCTGAACGATGCCCGCGAAGGCGCCTGCCAGACGAATCTCAAGACCGTCGGCGGCGCTTTCAGCGAGTACAAACGCGCGCGGGAATCTTTCGCCCGCATCAGCGGCCACGCCAGCGGCGATCCCGCGGCCACGTATGCCCCCGGCGGAACCAGCGATACGCTGGCGTCGGTGGCCGCGGCGCCCATGAACGAAGTGTGGGCGCTGATCCAGGCGGGCTACCTGCCGGAGACGGCTTTCAGGTGCCCCGGCGACAAAGACTGGCTCGCCCGCGTGATGGACGCCACGACCCTGCGGTTCGGATGGTCCGCCAACACGCAGTTCTCCTACGGGATCCAGTTCCCGTACGACAGCAACCTCACGCCGACGACGAGCCTGGGCAATCCAAGCCTGGCGCTGGGTGCGGCCAACGCGTACTCCGCCAACGGGGTGCTGATGGCCGACATGCCCAAGCGCGGCGCGGCCAACCCTGTCGTAACCGCCTTCAGCGATTACCAGAACCACCGCGAAGGCGTCGCTCTGGTGACCTTGGTGGGCAATGCCTTGCTTTACGAACCCGAAACGGCCAACTCGCTCATCAACGGAGATGAGATCTACAAGTCCTCCGGCGCCGACGCCGCCAGCGCCTGCCCCGGCAGCGCCACCGATGCCGTGATCTGCCCGGGGGCGATCCCGTAAGAAGATCGAAGTTCCTACTTCTTCTTGAAGTACTCGCGGGCGGCGTAGTCCAGGGCCATCTGCATGAACTCGCCTTTCTGGACGATCGTGGCGTTCTTGAGCAGCGTCTTGAAGTATTCTTCCGTGGCGGCCTCGAACTGCTGCTCCCGCAGCTTGTTGTCGATTTGTTCCTGGGCGTCGGCAAACTCCATCGTCTTGCCCGCCTCGACGCGGCGGCACTTGACGATGTAGAAAGCGTCGTCGGTCTCGATAGGCCCGGCGATTTGGTGCGGGGCAAGCTTGAACGCCGCCTCTTCGACCTTCTGTTCCTTGAAGTTGCCCTTGGCCATCAGGTCCCACGTGCCGCCCGACGACGCGCGGGGATCCTTGGAGAACCGCTTGGCCACGTCGCCAAAATCGGTCCCGATCGCCAGTTCCTGCGCGGCGGCGGTGATCGCCTCGCGCCCGCGGTCGTGGGCTGCTCGCACCTGCGCGGCCGTGGCGCGGGGGCCTAGCCCGGCCTTCCAGGGGATGCAGATGGTCTGCATCTGTATCTTCCGGGGCGTCAGGAACTCGTTCTTGTGCGAGCGGTAGTAGCTCCACAGCATCTTCTGCGTGACGTCGATCGTCGGGGTGAAGCGCATTCGCAGGTAGACGCGGATGGTAAGTTGCCGCCGCTGCTCGGCCAGCACGTCCTTGAGTTCGGCGCCCTGGGCCAGCGTTTCCTCTTCAAGCTTCTTCTTGCTGCCCTGGCCGAGCGTGGCGACCATGTCTCGCAGCGTGTCGTCCATTTCCTTGTCGATATGTTCCTTCTGCTGGTCGGTCAGGCGGTTCTTGGCCTCGCCCAGCACTAGTTGCTGCGTGACCTGATGGCGAATCTCGTCCTCGATGAACTTGGCCGCCCGCGTGCGCAGCTCCGCCTCGCCCAGGCCCGAGGGCAGTCGCTTCATGGGCGGTCCGATCCCGCGGATGACATCGTCCAGCGTCACGAACTTGTCGTTCACCTGCACCATCGACGCCCCCACCACCTCGTTGCTCAGCACCCGCGCGGGGCGGCTCTGGGAGACGGCCGACGACGTCACAGCCGCCGTCGCAGGCCGCGTCGTCGGGGCGGTAATGTTGTCCTGGAAGCTGATCGAATCGAGCTCGATGGTCTTGGGGCGGCTGTCGGCCTTGCCGATTGCCGGCGCTTCGTCGTCGGCAACCGGTTTGAACGCCGCACGCTTGTCGTCGGCCTGGGCAGCCGCGTCGGGCGGCGCCGTCCCGGGCGGTTGGTCGAAGGGTCTGGCCCCCTGCGCCGCGGGGCGCGTGGCGGCCTCGCCCACCGCGGCGGTGTCGCCGGGCATGACCATGCCGTCGGAAGGCCTCAGCACCGCCTGGTGATGCGGCGGCGTGATCGGCGTCTCGACAGGTTCACGCGACCCGCCCCAGTTCTGCCACGACGCGGGCATCTCGCAGCCGGCGGCGGCCACTGCGGCGATAAGCAGGATGTTCCTCAGGCACGTCATTCGCGCTACATGATACTAAAAACAGGTCCTCGATCCTAGGTCCTAGATCCTAGGAGCAGGGAGGATTCGCTTGCTCGACGGGGCTTTCCGGTATCTGGAGAACACGCGGAGCAAGCTCCGCCGCTAACGGGAAATACCGCGGGCATGGATCAAAAACCCTAGGACCTGGGACCGAGGATCTAGGATCTGTTACTTCCCCCCAACCGCCGCACCAGGGCCCGCAGGAGCGAGCGTTCTTCCAGGTACGCCGGCGGCGGGCGCCAGTAGACAGTGTGGTCGTCGACGACGCGGACGGAGCCTTGGGCCCCCTTCATCGCCGGCTGGAAGACTCTCATGTCGCAGATCGTGAAGACGATGTCCTTGTCGCGGCGGATGATGCTCTCGATCTTGAGCCGCTGGGCGTGCAGGCGGATCTCGACGGCCGCCAGCAGCGCCTCGACCGCCCCCGGCGGGCGGCCGTACGCGTCGGCGATGTCCCGCGTCAATTGTTCGAGCTCGGACACCTGGGCGCAGCGGGCCATGCGGCGGTAGACCTCCATGCGCTGGCGGTCGGAGGCGATGTACGACCGCGGGATCAGTGCCTCGACGCCGAGCTCGACGTGCACCGTCGGCGGCTGCGGCGGCGACTCGCCCCGCATCTGCCGCACGGCCTGTTCGAGCAGTTGGCAGTACAGCTCGTACCCCACGGCCGCAATGTGCCCGCTCTGCTGGGGACCCAGGATGTTGCCCGCGCCGCGAATCTCCAGGTCACGCATGGCGATCTGGAAGCCGGCGCCCAGGTCTGAAAAGTCCTCGATGGCCTTGAGCCGCTTGGCCGCCACCGGGGACAGCGAGCGGTGTTCGGGCAGCAGCAGGTAACAGTACGCGCGGTGCTTGTAGCGCCCCACTCGCCCGCGGAGCTGGTGCAGCTCGGAGAGGCCGAAGCGGTCGGCGTTATGAATGATAATCGTGTTGGCGCTGGGGATGTCCAGCCCCGACTCGATGATCGTGGTGCAGACCAGCACGTCCACGTCGCGGCGGACGAATTTGAGCATGGCCTCTTCGAGCTCGGCCCCGCTCATCTGCCCGTGGGCCACGCAGATGCGGGCATCGGGCACGAGCTGGCCGATCCGGTGCGCCAGCGGGCCGATGTCCTGCACGCGGTTGTGCACGAAGAACACCTGCCCGTGGCGGTTGAGCTCGCGGGTGATGGCGAAGCGGATGAGGCTCTCGTCATATTGGCAGACCTCGGTGTGGATTGCCCGGCGGTCCATCGGGGCCGTCGACAGCGAGCTGATGTCGCGCAGGCCCAGCAGCGCCATGTGCAGCGTGCGCGGGATGGGCGTGGCCGTCATCGTCAGCACGTCCAGCGTCGTCCGCACGCTCTTGAGCTGCTCCTTGTGCTCGACGCCGAAACGTTGCTCCTCGTCAATCACCACCAACCCCAGGTCCGCAAAGCGGATGTCCTTCGACAGCAGGCGGTGCGTTCCAATCAGGATGTCGATCTGCCGCAGCGCCAGCCGCTTGACGATGTCGTTCTGCTCGGAGCCGCTACGGAAGCGGCTGATTACGTCGACGCTGATAGGATAGTCCGCCAGACGCTCGCGAAAGGTGTTGTAGTGCTGGTCGGCCAGCACGGTCGTGGGCACCAGCACCGCGACCTGCTTGCCAGCCTCGACGGCCTTGAACGCGGCGCGCATCGCCAGTTCGGTTTTGCCGAACCCCACGTCGCCACAGAGCAGGCGGTCCATCGGGCGGGCAGCGGCCATGTCGCGGTGGATGTCGTCCATGCTGGCGAGCTGGTCTTCGGTCTCGGTATAAATGAACTCGCCGGCGAACTGCTCCTGCATCTCGGTGGCGGCCGGGTACGACACGCCGGGGCTGGCCGCCCGCATCGCCTGGATTCGCAGCATCTCGGCGGCCAGGTCGGCCACCGCCTCGCCGACGCGGGCCTTCTGGCGGCTCCAAGCGGCGCCGCCGAGCTTGGACAGCGTGGGTTTCTTGCCTCGCGAGCCGATGTACTTCTGCACCAGGTTGATCTGGGCGGACGGCACGTGCAGCACCGCCTTGTCGGCGAACTCGAGGCGCAGGTATTCCTCGGCCCGGCCGTCGCGCTCGAGTTTCTGCAGCCCCTGGAACCGCGCGATCCCGTGCGCCACGTGAACCACGTAGTCGCCGGTCTGCAGGTCCAGTAGCGAATCGATCGGCCGGCCGGTGCGCACCGCAGCGATGCGCCGCCGCACCGCGTAGCGGTGGAATATCTCGTGGTGCCCCACCACCACGAGTTTCTGCTGCGGCCAGTAGAACCCCGTCGCCACGTGGCCGATGCCCGTGTGGACTTTCGCGGCAAGGTCCGGATGCTCCGCCGCCAGCATCTGCGTGAAGTGCTTCTGCTCGGCCGCGTTCTCGCAGTAGATGAACAGGTCGGCCGCCTTGGCGAGCTGGCCCAGTTCGGCCATGGCCTCGGGCACATTCACCGACAGGCGCTGCAGCGAGCGGGCGCCCAGTTCGATCACCGCGTCATCGGACCCGCGCGGGCGGAAGGGGTGCATGTCCAGCCGGCACAGCCGCCCCATGGCCGCCGTCAGTACGTCCGGGTGATGCAGCGCGTCAGGTGCATGGGCGGCCGCCTCGTCACTCCGCACACGGTCGTAGATCTCGGTGGCCACGTCCAGCACTTCAGACGGATCGAGCATGCAGACGATGGCATCGGCCGGCAGGTAGTCCAGCAGGTGCGTGACTTGCCCGCCCTGCCAGCCCGAAAGCCCCGTCAGGTCGTAGCCGGCGATCTGGTCGCTGCTTCGCAGGCTGTCCAGGTCGAAACGCCGGACCGACTCGACCTCGTCGCCGAAGAACTCGACGCGAATGGCGTACGGCGAGCCGGGCGGGAAGATGTCCACAATGCCGCCGCGCCGGGCAAACTCGGCTTGCTGATCGACCTGATCGACGCGGTCGTAGCCCGCTTCGACAAGCCACGCCGCCAGCGCCTCGGGGTCGAGCGTCGCTCCCTTTCGCAGCTCCAACCGGCTGGCCGCCAGGGCGGCCGGCGTCGGCACCGGTTGCAGCAGCGCCATCACCGGCGCGACAATGTAGTTGACCGGCTCGTCGCGAAGCTGGGAGGACTGGCTGAGCAGATTGCACAGCCGCAACCGCTCGCCGGTCACCTCGCCGCTGACGGCAGCGACCCGCTGCGAAGGACCCAACTCGACATCCCACGGCGGAAAAATGGGGACTGTCACGTTGTCTGTGGCTGTCCCTGTTTTCCCACCCGGCCGCGGCGAGGCGTTTGGGACTATCCCCGCTTTTTCAGTCCTGCCCGGGCGGAGAAACACTTCCAGATCGTCCGCCACGCCGTCTGCGGCGTCCATGTGCGGGGTGATAAACAACACGCATCGGCCGGTGATTCGCCCGATGGCCGCGGCAACCATCGCGGCGGCTGAGCCCCATACGCCCGAGAGATGCACGGCGGCGCCCGGCACGAGCAGGCGGGCGGTCTTTTGCAGCGTTGGGTTGTTGAGTACACGCTCTAGCATTGTCCGAAAACATCCAGGGCGGCTTCCTCAAGGGACAGGTCGTTGCCGCCGCACGCCAGGGGGTCGCGATCGGTACGCGCGCAGCATCACGCACGGGCGGACGCCAGAATCCGCCTGTGCGCTGGGGTAACTCAGGATGTACCGACGCCCCGCCGCGGGGCGGGGCTGCATCATCTTAGTACGTGCTCAATAACCTGAGGGATGGCGGCTGTGCCACCGCCAGGCATCCTGCACGATCGTTTCCAGGGCGGGGTACTGCGGCTTCCAGCCTAATTCGGCTATCGCCGCGGCGCTTGAGGCCACCAGGCGCGACGGGTCGCCGGGGCGGCGCGGGCTCACGGCCGCGGGAATCGGCTTGCCCGTCACACGGCGGCAGGTCTCGATGACTTCCTTGACGGAGAAGCCCTCGCCGTTGCCCAGATTGTAGACCTTCACCTTGCCGTCTTGGATGGCGTCGGCGGCCAGCACGTGGGCGGCCGCGAGGTCGCAGACGTGGATGTAGTCGCGAATGCACGTGCCGTCGGGCGTGTCGTAGTCGTCGCCGAAGATGCCGATCTGCTTGCGCTGCCCCAGGGCCGTCTGCAGCACCAGCGGGATCAGGTGCGTCTCGCTGCGGTGCGCCTCGCCGATGTCGCCGGAGGGGTCGGCCCCGGCCACATTGAAATACCGCAGCGCCACAAAGCCCATCCCATACGCAGCCGCGTAGCCCTGCAGCATCAACTCGACGCAGAGCTTGCTGGCCCCGTAGGGGTTGATCGGGCGCAGGGCGTCGCTCTCGACGATGGGCACCCGGTCGGGCGTGCCGTACACTGCGGCGGTCGAGCTGAACACCAGGCGATTGACGCCGCAGTCGCGCATCGCCTCCAGCAGCGCCAGGCCGATGATCGTGTTGTTCTGGAAATACTTGCCCGGATTGCCGACGGATTCGCCCGCCTCGATGAACGCCGCAAGGTGGATCACCGCCTCGACGCGGTGCTCGCGCATCACGCGGCGCAGCGCCATAGCGTCGGCGATGTCGGCCACGATCAGCTTCTCGCCCGCCACGGCCGCGGCGTTTCCGTTGACGAGATTGTCGACGATGACGCACGCGTGCCCGGCGGCCTTGAGCGCCCGCAGCACGTGCGAGCCGATGTACCCCGCTCCGCCTGTCAACAGGACATTCATAGGCTCGCCTTCCTGGTCTTGGCTCGCTTCTGGACGTCCATGGGCTCATCGACCTTGGCCTGCGTGCTGGAGACCTGGGCTGTGGCGCAAAGCTTGAGGGCCTCCTCGACGGGCATGTCCACGTTTTCCAGATGATCCTGGGGCACAAAAACCGTCATGCCGCCGAACATGTAGCTGAAGGGCAGATACACCGCCACCTTCTTGCCCCCTTCCAGACCGGCGCCGGCGGGGGTCTCGTTGGTCAGCACGCCCAAAGCCGTCATCTCCGTGCCCGGCACGCGCCATCGCACGACCCGCCCCATGCGCTCGGACCCGCGCCCGAAAAGCTTGAGCAGGTCGCGCACCGATTCGTAGATCGTCTTGATGCCCGGAACTCGCGTCAGGAGACGGTCCAGCCACGACAGCAGCACGTTGAACATGTACAGGTGCGTCAGCAGCCCCACCACGTAGACCAGCACGATGACGACGGCCGCCCCCACGCCCGGCAGCAACTTGATGCCCGGAACGATCTTGGGCAGCAGCGTCTGGCCGAGGCCTTCCAGCCACGTTCCCAGCGCCCAGACCACCCACGCCGTAGCCGCCAGCGGCGCCACCACCGCCACCCCGGCCAACAGAATTCTCAGTTGCCTCTGCATTGCTCGCGCTCCAGTTCTATCCGGACGCCAGCCCGGATTGCGAGCCATTGTATGGCAGCCAGCCAAAGGCGGAAACAAGCGATTTTGGATTCGAGATCTCAGATCTCATACCTCAGATTCGATATCTCAGATGCCCGTATCTGCAGCCGCCGGGGTCGCAGTGGACGCCGAGGAAGATAAAAGATGGATAAGGAGCTCTGTCTCTTCTTCCTTTCCTGCTTTCCTCTGCGGCCTCAGCGACCTCAGCGGTTACATTGCAGGCCCCGGTCGGGATCGAAATCAGAAATCCGCAACTCCAGACTTGCTCGCCGCAGCGCATCCGTTATATTGGACTGTTCCCTAACACTGCTGTGGAGAGCACTAATGCCTGTTTCAAAGCCACAAGATATTCGCAATGTCGCGTTGCTGGGACACGGCGGGGCTGGCAAGACCACACTGGCTGAAGCCATGCTCCATGCTGCCAAAGTCACCGGCCGCCTCGGCACGGTCGACGACGGCACAACGCACCTCGACTTTACCGACATCGAGAAAGAGCGCAAGCACTCGGTCGACCCGGCCGTGGCGTTCCTCGACCACGCCGGCAAGACGCTCAACATCGTCGATGCCCCGGGCTACCCGGACTTCATCGGCGGGGCCATCAGCGCCGCCAGCGGCAGCGACATCGCCGTCATCGTGATCTCGGCGTCGGCGGGCATCGAAGTCAACACCCGCCGCATGTTCAAGCTGGCCAAGGAAGCCGGCATGCCCATCGCCATGGTCATCAACAAGATCGACGCCGAAAATGTCGACCTTCCGCGGCTGATGGAAGCCATCACCGAGACCTTCGGCGGCCAGTGCAAGCCCATGAACCTCCCCGCCGGCGGCGGCAAGCAGATTATCGACTGCTTCGTGAACGACAAGGGCTCCTCAGACCTGGGCGACGTGGCCGACTTCCGCACGCAGTTGATGGAAGACATCATCGAGGTCGACGAGCAACTGATGGAAGCCTACCTCGGCGGCGAGCAGATCCCCCCCGAGAAGCTCGCGGCCGCCCTGGTGACGGCCATGGTCCAACACGCGGTCATGCCGATCCTCTTCACAGCCGCCAAGGCCGAAATCGGCGTCACCGCCTTTATGGATGCCGTGGCCAATTTCTTCCCCTCGCCGGCCGAGGTCAAGGGCCTGCCCGTCCGCAGCGGTCCGGAGGCCGACGCGCCGGAAGTGCCCTTCACCGCCGATGCGGCCAAGCCCCTGATCGCCCACACCTTCAAGATCACCACCGACCCGTTCGTGGGCAAACTCGCGTGGATCCGCGTGCTCCAGGGCACCATGACGCCCGAGTCGGTCTACCACCTCCGCGACGACAAGAAGACGGCCAAGGTTTCCCACCTGTACAAGCTTCAGGGCAAGAGCACCGTCGACATCCCCAAGGCCGTCGCCGGTGACCTGATCGCCCTGGCCAAAGTTGAAGACATCGGGACCGGCGACGTGCTGCACGCCGATGTCGCGCCGATGTATCGCGGCCTCATGCCCTCGCCCACGCCGATGTACTCGCTGGCCGTGACGCCCAAGAGCCGCGGCGACGAGCAGAAGATCTCTGGCTCGCTGCACAAGCTGGCCGAGGAAGACCACACCTTCGTCTACCACCGCGATAACCAGACCAACGAAATGGTCATCTCCGGCATCGGCGACCTGCACCTGCGCATCATGCTGAGCAAGATGAAGCAGCGGTTCGACCTG
>JAJFVE010000075.1 GCA_021371965.1 Planctomycetaceae bacterium | reverse complement strand
TGAGGCGGGCGCGCAGAATCCCCACGTCCCAGTGCTCCATGCTCATGTCGGCGGGGTTGGGCTTGTACGAGAAGATCGCCCGGCCGCCCAGGGCGGCGGCGCCGCGGAAGGCGTCGGCGCGGGGGCTCATGCTCAGGCGCCGCAGGTCCGGAACGTGCTTGAGAATCACGTCCACCTTGTGATGCAGCGGCTCGCAGCAGCCGTAGCACTTGAGGCCGAACAGGTTCAGGAACGGCGCCTCGTACTGCAGGGCGAACTCCTCGTGCATTGCCGGCGAGACTTCCGAGAAGATCTGGGCGGCCGCATGGCCCCACTGATCCTTCATGCGCACGGTGCCGTTGAAGTCCTTCAGCGGCAGCTCATCGGTCCAGCCTTCGCCGCCAGAGCCGACGAACCTGGCGTCGTTGTTGAGCGTCATCACGCCGAGCTTCTCGCACTGCTTGAGGCGGCTGATCTCCCAGTCGGCGAAGCGGCGCAGCCAGCCATGCACCCACTCGGGGCGGTCGATCATGTCGAGCATGAGCTGCTCGATCCCTCGCACGGTGATGAACAAATCCAGCGGCGCGAACCAGTGAACCCACACGCCGTTTTTGTAGACTTCGAGAATGCCGTCGTAGAGCTCGGACAATTGTTCGAAGCGGCGGTTGGTCGTCTCCCAGTCGACGGTCACGACCGGGTCGGGGATGCTCGACGGGTCGGCGTCGTCGTGCAGCGCCTCGTGAAACTGCCGCGAACCGAACTGGTGGTCCGGCCGAGTGGACTTTTCGCTCAGGCCCATCGGCGTGCAGTCGATCTTGATGTCGCACTCGATCTTCGCCCGCCAGACGTGGTCGTCGCGCATGTGCTCCCAGTGGTAGATCTGCCCGCGCAGGCCCGCCTCCTGCCCGCGGGCGAAATCGTCGGTGCATTGCAGCGGATAGCGGTTGCCGGTCTCGTGGCCGGTTCCATCGTACAGCAGCATCGGGGGGCGGGTCTTCTGCATCGCATTATGACGCTTCCACAGGTCGATGGTCTGCTGCTGGATCGGGTCGGCGGCGATCGCGGCCACCTGTGCGGCCAGGTCGCGAACGATCTTGCGGTCTTTGTCGGGCATTGCCATGGGTGCGGCCTCCAATGACAAAAACTTACCACAGAGGCACAGAGGGCGCAGAGTAAAAAAGCCAAAACCTTGCCCGCCGTTTCTGGTTCCTTCTTCTGTCTCCTTCTCACTGATCTCTGTGCCCTCTGTGGCGAGATTCCCCGGCCCACGGACTAGGAACGGCAATGACGCGAACTGTCATCGGAGCAATCATCATGGCGGCGGCATCGGTATCCGCGGGCCAAACGGCCCTTCTCACAACAGACCGGTTCTCGCTGCAGTTCGCGCCCGACGGGCGGCCGGCATCGGTCAAGACGGCCCAGGGCAAAGAACTGCTGAATGTGGCGGACCCGGGGGCGGGCTTCGCGGCCTGCGGGGCCGGGGGGATCACGATCCCGCTCAACCGCGTGCGCGTCGATGGGCAGACGCTCATTGCTTCCAGCGAGAACGGGACACAGCAGGTTCGTCTTGCCGTCAAGAGCGGCGCGGGGCACGTCGGGCTGCAGATCGTGCGGCTGATCGGCTTTGCCACCACCGGCGACCTGGCGCTGACGCTGGAGATGAAGTTCGTCGACGATTCCGTGCGGGCTCTGCCGCACGACGCGCTGACGCGCGTGACGAGCGAAGGCAAGACGCTCAAGATCTCATGGCCGCACCTGTGGCAGCGGAGCATCGGCGACGCCCCCGGGGGATTCTCGATCTACCTCTGCACCAGCGACGCCGACGAGGACGACACGCTCCTGCACATCTGGGCCGACCAACCGCTGCCGCACCCGGCCGTTGACGGGGCGTGGACCTACGATCGCGCCAAGGACTGGCTGGCCGCATGGCAGAAGCGGTTCGGCGACCGCACGCCCTGGCCGCAGTTCGCCGTCTTCTACCTCGAGCCAACCAAGCCCCAGGACCTATACGACGGCGCCAAGTACGCCAAGGCCGCCGGCGTCAGCGCGGTCTACCTCATGCCCTGGAGCTGGCGGGGCGAGTACTGGCCCGACCACAAAACCACCGCCGGCATCAACACCGACATCTTCCCCGCCGGCGAGGCCGACCTGAAGAAATACTCCGACCACCTGGCGGCGATGGGCCTGGGCCTCGAGCTGCACTACGTCAGCGGCGGGATCGGCTTTCACGATCCCAGGTACGTCGGCACAACGCCCGACCGTCGCCTGGCAAGCTGGGGAGGCGGCAGACTGGCCGCGGCGGTCTCGGCAAGAGATCGCATGCTGAAGTTCCGCCCGGCTGCCGGCGTCGAGGCGCCCTTCGTGCTGTCCGACAAGGTCAACTGGGGCGCCTTCGACTACCGCCGCCCCGCCCTGCCGCACTGGATGGGCTGCAACATCATGCGCATCGAGGACGAACTGGTGCAGGTCGGCTCGTTCGAGGATACGGACAAAGAGGTCTGGACGCTCAAGGACTGCCGCCGCGGGTTCGGCAGCACCACCGCCGCGGCCCACGGCGCCGGGGCGGATTCGGCCGGCCTGGTCGTCGCGTACGGGCAGAACCTCGTGCCCGAGAACAACTCGGCGCTGCTGAGCGAGATCGCCGCCGACTACGCCGGCCTGCTCAATCGCTGCCGGATCACGCAGGCCATTCTCGACGGCATCGAGATTCACAATTTCTTCGGCGCAGGGCATGACGAGAAGTTCGCCGCAGAAGTGTACTCGCGCCTCGACCATCCGACCGTCTGCCACACCAGCAGCGGCCGCGCGCCGCGGGCGTGGTTGGAGTATCGCTTCAATTCCACGCGGAAGATGCAAGGCCCCCCGCGCGGCGGGCACGCGGACATCATCCTGGACCAGCCCTCGCGCCCGGCCAGCAGCATCCTGGACGCCCACCATCAGCTCAGCGCCGCGGCCGCACGCGGCACGCACGCCTTTGGAATCCGCTCCAGCGACCGCGGACCGACCGTCGAGGCCCTCAAGACCCACGGGCGCACCGATGCGATCATTCAGGCCGTCAACGACTGGCGGGCGGTCAGCTATCTGCTCACGGATGCGCAGCGGGAAAAGTTCGCAGCCGCTCCGTCGACATCGAACCATTTTGACCCCGGCTGGGCGCAGGCCGACCAGGTCTACGTGCCGAGAAGAACGCCCGGCGGTTGGAAGATCGTTCCTCTGAAAGTGCTCACGCGCAAGAGCGGGGACGTGAAATGGTTCCACGGCCAGGAGCACGGGGCTGTGGGCCCGCGGCAGTACGTAAGGCCCGGCGAAAAGCTTTTGCTGGAGAATCCATTCAAGGCCCAGGCCGCCCAGTTCGTCATCCGCGTGCTGTACGCACACGATTACGCCAGCGACAAGAACATCTCGCTCCAGCCCGCTTTGGCGGAGGTAAAGAATCCTTCCGACACGCTCATACGCCAAAAGGCCGCCGGGTTGGAGTTCTCGCTCGACAACCATCGCAGCGCCGATCGTTGGGAGGTCAGCCAGTTGCCCGCGTTCCATCGGCCGGTAGACATGCTGCATCGCCGCGCGATCGGCATGTACGTCACCGGCGACGCCAGCGGCGCCACGCTGCTCCTGCACGCCCTGCCTACCGGCGGACATGGGCGCGACTGGGTCGTCAAGCTCGACTTCAAAGGCCGCCGGTATGTCGAGATCCCAGACGGCCAGACCGCCTGGGCCGACGGCGACTGGGGCTGGCGGTATGCATGCGCCAAGACGTTCGATTACGCCCATGCGCACGACTTCCTGCTGGGCTACGGCCACATCCCGCCGCGGACGAAGGCGACCGCGCTCGTCGAAGGCATCAAAGCCCTGGCCGAGATTCCCGCCGTGCTGGAGAACCCGGTCATCCACACCGGCGCGGGCACGCTGGCGGTCAAGGGCCGCGTCGCCAGCGGGCAGTATCTCGAATACACCGGCGGCGCGACGGCCGGCCTTTTCGACGCCAACTGGAACAAGCTGGCCGAACTGCCGGTCGAGCCTCGCGACTACTCCATGCCCACGGGCTCTTGCGATGTCCAGATAACCACAGCCGCCAAGACTCCCCAGCCGTGGCTGGAGGTGCAGTTCATGGCCGAAGGCCCGGCCATCATCGTGCCCGACAAGAACACCAGGCCGGCGGCCAAGGTTCCGCAGACCGTCAAGGAACTCTACGCCGACTTCGATCCGCGAAAGGATCCCCTCGATGTCGAGATCCTGCAGGAGTGGCAGGAGAATGGCATCATCTTTCGTTATCTGCGGTACACCATCGGCACGTTCAAGGGCAAGCCGGCGAAGATGGCGGCGCTCTTCGCCGTGCCCAAGGACGGCAGGAAGCTGCCGGGCCTGGTGCAGGTGCACGGCGGCGGCCAGTCTGCGAATGGTAACGCGGTGGCCACCAACGCCGCTCGCGGCTACGCGTGCATCTCGCTCAACTGGCTATGCAACGGCCTCGGCGGCATCAAGAGCGGCCTGCCGAACACCGACTGGGGCAGCCTCGACGCGACGCAGCACACGCACAATGACCATTTCTACAGCATCGAGCCTGATGACAAGACCATCGATCCCGTCTCTTCCCCGCGAAACAGCAACTGGTACCTGGCGGTGCTGGCCGTGCGGCGGGCGCTGACGTTTCTCGAACAGCAGCCCCAAGTCGACGGCGGCAAGCTGGGCGTCTACGGTCACTCGATGGGCGGCACCGTCACCGTACACGCGGCTGCCGCCGATGCGCGAATCAAGGCGGCCGTCCCCACCTGCGGCGGCGTGGGAGAAGCCTTCCCCCGCAAGCCCGACGCGCTGGCCGCGGCGACCGTTCTCGATGCCGCACACCTGCCGCTGATTACCTGCCCGATCCTCTTTGGCAGCCCGACCAACGACTTCAACGGCCTCATGGACGACGCCGATCGCGCGGCGGGCACGGTGCAGAGCAAGGATGTAGCCGTCTCGCGGCCGGTGCATCACAACCATCGCACTACTGCCGCCAACGCGGTGTGCTGGCCGCTGTGGTTCGACGCGCACCTCAAAGGCACGTTCAAGTTCCCCTCGACGCCTGCGATCAAGCTGGACCTCAAAACCGCCGACGGCGTGCCGACGGTCGAGGTCACACCGGATGACTCGCGGCAGGTCGGGGCGGTGGAAATCTACTACAGCCGCGGCGAGAACGCCCGGAACCGCTTCTGGATCGGCGCGCCGGCCCGAAAGTCGGGCAAAAGTTGGATCGCCCAATGCCCCCTGCTTTCGACCAAGGACACGCTACGGGCGTTCGCGAACGTCACCTACACTCTGGATAAACCCGTCACCTGCGCCGGGTACTACTACGAGACGTACACTGCCGACAAGTTTTCGATCTCCTCGCGCATGGCTATGGCCTCGCCGGAAGAGCTGACGGCCGCAGGCGCGAAAGCGACCGACGCTGCGACGCTCGTGATCGACGATTTCAGCCGCGGCCTGTCGGATTGGTGGACCGCGGTAAACCCGCCGCACTGGGAGTATTGGACGCGCAAGGTGCACGATCTGAAGTGGCGCGGCCGCGACGGGAGCGGCCTGGAGATCGAACTCCAGAGCGATCAGGCCGGCACAATCGTCGTTTCGGCGGAAGAGCACCCATGGTCCGAAGGCGGGCAGACGCGGATGTACACGGCAAAGGCGAAGGTCGCCGGCGGAAAGGGACAGACGCTGCGGCTGACCTGCGGCGATTTCGTCAGCAGCGACAAGGACAAGAAGATGCTGAGCGATTGGAGCGGTGTGTATCATCTGGGCCTCGCCGGCAAAGACTGGCAGGGCCCGCCGCCGGCATTCAAGAAGGTTCAGTGGAAGATCTCCAAATGATGGGGAGTTTTCGCTGTGAACGCGAAGGGCACTATGGTGAAATCCTGCTTTCCGCAGGAGGCCGCGAATGAGTAACAGCGTCAGGATCGTGTGCAACACCGCTCGGACGCCGGTCGTCGAGCGGGCCATTTCCATTTTCGAGCGCACACTGGCAGAGCGGTGCGGGATGAAACTTTCCGATCGCGCGGCCGCATGCACTATCACGCTGGCGACGATGAGCGGCCTGGCGGCTGAGGGGTTCAACATCGCCGGCGATGCGGCCGCCATCACCATCAGCGGGGCCGACGAGCGCGGCTTGCTCTACGGCGCAGGCAAGTTCTTGCGCGATGCGCAATATGGTCCGCAGAGTTTTCGTCCCGGCGCGTGGCGCGGCACCAGCGTGCCGGCCAAACCCGTGCGCGGGATGTACTTCGCCAGCCACTTCCACAACTTTTATCATGACGCCCCGGTCGAGAAGATCCAGCGGTATGTCGAAGAGCTGGCCCTGTGGGGCTGCAACGCCCTGGCTGTCTGGTTCGACATGCACCACTTCAGCGGCATCGACGACGCGGCCGCACGCGAGATGATCGCCCGCCTGCGGGCAGTGATCGAGGCAGCCAACTGCGTCGGAATGGCCCCGGCGCTGACGACGCTGGCCAACGAAGCCTACGCCAACAGCCCCGAACATCTGCGGGCCGACTGGACAGCCGGACATGACGGCTACACCTCGCCACCCGGCGGGCACTATCACGTTGAGATATGTCCGTCGAAGCCGGGGGGGCTGGAGCAGATTCTCAAGGATCGCCGCGAGATGCTCGATGCGTTCGCCGACCTGGGGATCAAGTACATCTGGATCTGGCCTTACGACCAGGGCGGCTGTACGTGCAAGGACTGCGCGCCCTGGGGCGCCAATGGATTCTTGCGAAATGCCAAGGCGTACGCGGAACTGGCAGCAAAGGTCTGCCCTGGCGCCAAGATCATCCTCTCGACGTGGTACTTCGACCACTTCACCAGCGGCGAGTGGCAAGGGCTGGCCGACGCCTTCGCGGCGGAGAAGCCCGACTGGACAGACTACATCCTGGCCGACGATTGCGGCAGCTTCCCCGCCTGGCCGCTTGAGCACGGCGTGCCCGGCGGCCTGCCGGCGGTAAGCTTTGCCGAGATCAGTATGCAGGGGATGTATCCTTGGGGAGCCTTCGGCGCCAACCCGCGCCCGACGTACTGGCAGCAGCATTGGAACAAGTCGCGAAACCTGCTGTCGGGCGGCTTCCCATACAGCGAAGGTATCTACGAGGACATCAACAAGGTCATCCAGTTCCAGTTCGGCTGGAACCCGGATCGCCCCGCTGCCGACATCGTGCGCGAATACGCGGCATGGGAGTTCGCCCCCGAGGCGGCCGACGACGCCGCCAATCTGGTCACGATGCTGGAGCAGTCGCTGGGCTCCAGCGCCGGCGGCAACTTTCCAGACGACCTGTATAGAGATGATGCGGCGATCTACCACCAGGCCAAGCCGGAACTTGCCGACGCGGCGTGGGCGCTGGCCCAGCAGATCGACCGCCGCCTGCCCGCGTACGCACGCAAGGCCTGGCGATGGCGCATCGTCTACCTGCGCGCGGCGCTGGAAGAGGCGATCAAGGCCTCGGGCGGCAGGAGCAGCCCGCATATCGAGACGCTGCTGGACGAACTGATCGACATCTTCCACGCCGTCCACGCCGAGCAGCACGTGATCCCACCGGCCCGCGAAGCGCTGCGGCGGATCTATAGAGAAGGACTCAAGCAGACATGATTCCATCGCGCGGAGTAATCTGGATTGTTCGCCCCGAACGGGGCGGGCGGGACCTAGCCGGGGGCGCAGCCCCCGGAAAGACGCCCCCTTCACGATTCCGCCCCGAAGGGGCGGACGGTTCTTGTTCTCTCCTGTCGCCCCTTCGGGGCTCTATGCTTGGGGGGGCCGCTGTCCGGGGGCTGCGCCCCCGGCTAGGTTCTTTCAGCCCCTTTGGGGCTGAGGACATCTCTCTGCTAACCGAGAAAGGCTCGCAATGACTTCGAACTTCGAACCTCGAACTTCGAACTTTCCCCTTCTGGGCCTGGCGCCCATCGGCAAGTTCGTCTTCTCGCATACCGACGCCATGGCGTACAAGGCCCGCATTGAAGCCCTGCTGACGAAGCTCGGCGTCAACTTCGTCAACATCGACGCGGCGCTGCCCGATGGAATGGTGCGAGATCAGCGGCATGTGGATGCGGCCGTCGAGTCGCTGCGCAGCAAGAACATCGACGCGCTGTTTCTGCCCCACTGCAACTTCGGCACCGAGGGCGCGGCCGGCATGATCGCCCGTAAGCTCAACGTCCCGACGCTTCTCTGGGGCCCGCGCGACGAGGCACCGCTGTCCGACGGCTCGCGCCTGCGCGACACCCTGTGCGGGCTCTTCGCCTCCAGCAAGGTCCTGCGCAAGCTCGGCGTGACGTTCACGTACATCGAGAACTGCCGCATGGAAGAGCCCGCCCTGGCCGCGGGCATCACGCAGTTTATGGCCGCGGCCAACGTCGTCAAGGGCTGGCGGCGGATGCGCATCGGCATGGTCGGCAAGCGCATCGACTTCTTCTACACGTGCATCGTCAACGAGAGCGAACTGCTCGAGCGATTCGGCATCGAGATCGTGCCCATCGACCTGATCGACATCATCGCCGCTACGCGCAAGCGCGCCGCCGCTGGGCGCAAGGGTTACCTCGACGAGATCGAGCAGCTCAAGAGACAGCACAAGCTTGAGCTGGAAGGCTTCGACGGCCCCGACGCGTTCATCAACGTGTTGGCCCTGCGCGACGAGATGCTGCACCGCGCAGCCGACCTGGGCCTGACGGCCTTCGCCATCGAGAGCTTCATGTCGATCTGCAACGAATTGGGCTCGATGATCGAGTTCGTCCACGGCGAGCTGGCCGAGCGCGGCATCCCTTGCTCGACCGAGACCGACATCCACGGCGCGATCAGTTGCCAGTTGCTCCAGCACGCGGCCATGGGCGCCGAGCCGACGTTCCTGGCCGACCTGACCGTCCGCCACCCGTCGCGCGACGACGCGGTACTGCTGTGGCACTGCGGATTCCCGCTGAGCCTGGCGCACGAGAAGAGTCGCCGCAGCGTCGGCCCGCACTGGATCCTGCCTGGCATCGAGCCGGGTTCGTGCCACTGGCGAATGAAGGACGGGGCGCTAACCGTGTGCCGCTTCGACGGCGACACCGGCAGTTACCGCCTCTGCAGCGGCCAAGGCGAGACCTGTGACGGGCCGGACACGCAGAACGTCTACGCGTGGATGAAGGTGGCCGACTGGCCGCGGTGGGAGCGCACCTTCATCATGGGCCCGTACATCCACCACGTGGCGGCCGCGTACGGCCACCATGCCGCCGTGCTCAAAGAAGCCTGCCGCTACATGAGCGGCGTGGAATGGGAATCTCCGGAAGAATGATTCACCGCGGAGACAGGAAGAAAGCAATGAACATTAAGATCACCTTAGCCGGACAGAGCAACAAAACCGCCAGCGAGATGCTGCTGGGCCACAACATCGAGACGGCCTGGGACATGATCCCGGGCATCTTGTCCGACCGGCTGGACAACGCCAAGCTGCTGGGTCCGCCCCACCCCTGCAGCGGGATCGCCCCGCAGTGGGAAGGCGCCAGCTGCATGGCGGGCCTGCGGCACCGGCTCGTCAGTGGCGCGGGGATGATGGGCAGTTGGGCTCACTACATGGGCAATGGCACGTGCCTGACGCAGAACAAACGCCAGGTGCGGGCGGGCGAAACGCTCGTGCTGGAGATTTGGGCTCGCGTCATGAACGAGCCGGTCACGCTTTACGCCAACCTGGCGCCGATGCCGGCTGCCCAGGCGCCCTACGCGTCGGCCGACATCGTCGTAAACTGCCCGCAGTTCTCTCGCTACACGGTCGAACTCAAGGCCCCCGTCGACGACAACGACGCGTGCCTGATCATCGGTCCCAAGACGGAGGGCCACGTCTGGATCGACCAGGTCCACCTGCGCCCCAAGGGCGAGGACCTGCTCTCGGGCCCGGTGGTCGAGAAGATGGCTTCGATGCGGATCCCCGCCCTGCGATTTCCCGGCGGGATCGTCTCGGGCATGTACAACTGGCGGCACGGGACAGGCCCCGTGCAGTTGCGGCCGGTGGTGCATGACGCGGCCTTCACGCGCGACTGGCTGATCTACTACGACTTCGGCACGGACGAATATCTGCAGCTCTGCCACGAGCAGGGCATCGCGCCAACCATCACCGTCAACATCGCCACCGGCGACGTGGACGAAGCCGCCGCCTGGGCTAAGTACGCGGCCGACTGGTACGCCGCCCGCAAGATCGCCCCGCCCATGATCTACTGGCACATCGGCAACCACCCGTACGTGCAGACGATGGACTGGATGACGGCGAAGATGTACGCCCAGACCGTTCGCACGTTCGTGCCGGCGATCAAGGCCGCGTACCCCAACAGCCGCATCGTCGGCGTCTCGCCGGGCCCCTCGCACGATCCCAAGGCCGACGAGCCCGAGTGGATGAAGACCGTGCTCGACGAGGTCGGGCCGTTGCTCGACGTCATCCAGTGCCAGTGCTATGCCGGTCAAGGCATCCAGCCGGCCGGCGTAGAGACCAGCACCTGGGCGGCAGGCACCACCGACCCGCGCGACCAGATGACGCGCGTGGTCGACGCGGCCGCCAATATGGAAGCCCTGCTGGCCAACTTCATCGCCGCCTGCCGCAAGCGCGGCCTGGCGACCAACGTGGGTGTGGCCGAGTGGAACTACTGGTGCCAGGCCAGCCACCGCGACGGGCACGGCTTCGACGAACCTTACTACGTCGTGCATGCGATGTTCACGGCCGCCATGCTGAACAACTACGTGCGCCTCGCTCCGGACCTGGAGGTGGCCCACTTCTACAACCTGATCAACGTGATGGGCATCATCACCCACCGCGGGGCGGACGTGACGGAGTACTGCCTGGGCGACCTGTTCCGCATGTATCGCCCGGCCTTTCCCGGCAAGGTTCTGCCGCTGGAGACCGACTCGCCCGCGCTGGGCAACGGCAAGGCCGTCGACGCCGTCGCGATGAAGAACGATTCCGGCACCTACCTCCTGGCCGTGAATCGCGATCCGCAAGAAAGAGCCGAGTTGAATCTGACGGCGATCGCAAATGGCGCCCCGCGCGACGTGCAGATGATGCAAGGCGACAAACCCGGCGGCCAATTTGCCATGGCCAAACCGCCCGCGGCAAAAGAAGGCAAGATCACGATGCCGCCGCTGTCGCTGGTGCGGATACGGTGGTAGAAATAGCGACCGGTAGCCTGTAGCCGGTAGCCCGTAACAACAGGCGAAACTCCGGTGCTTTTCTGGCTACCGGCTACTGGCTACGGGCTACTGCTCCGCCTGCGAAAGGAATCCCTGAAATGGAACTGGCATTCAAACCGAACCTCGACGACGCCCTGCTGCACTGGCAGGCGTTCTGGAACAAGGACATCATCAAGCGCCCCTGCGTGAGCATCACCTGCGTCAAGGATGGCGCCAAAGACCTCCGCGGCTATCCCGGGCAGTTCCTGCCCAATGCCGATTTCGACGCCATCCTTGATCAGGCTGAGGATTTCCTCTCGAAGCTGCACTTTGCCGGCGAGGCCATGCCATGCTTCGGACCCAGCTTCGGCCCAGACCAGGTCGCCGCGTTCGTGGGCGCGCGCCTGGACAGTTCGCCCGACAGCGGCCACACGACATGGTCCGTCCCGTTTGTGGAAGACTGGAACGACGTCCTGCCGCTCAAGCTCGGACATGGCAACAACTCGTGGGATCGCATGTTGGAGCTGTGCCGCAAGGCGGCCGCGCGCGGGGCGGGCAAGTTCCTCGTCGGCATGCTCGATATGCACTCGAACTTCGACTGGCTGGCGGCCATCCGCGGGCCCGACCGCCTGTGCATGGACCTGATCGACACGCCCGAGCTGGTCAAGGCCGCCATGGACAACGTGCGCAGGCTCTACCGCGAAATGTACGACGCGCTGTACGAAGCTGGCGGCATGGCCGGGCGCGGCACCATCGGCTGGCTGCCCTACTACTGCGCCGGCCGCTACGCCGCCGTGCAGTGCGACTTCTGCCTGCTGCTTTCGCCGCCGCAGTTCAACGAGTTCGTCCTGCCGGCCCTGACGGAGGAGTGCGACTTCCTCGACCACACCGTTTACCATTACGACGGCCGCGGCGCCCTGGCGCACTTCGACGCCATCACCGGCATCAAGAGCCTCGACTCGATTCAGTGGACGATCTCTGCCGGCGACGAGAAGCCCTCGATGCTCCAGTGGGTCGATCTGCTCCAGCGTTTCCAGGCCAAAGGCAAGAGCCTCTATGTTGGCTGCAGCTTTGAAGATCTCAAAGTGCTCCACCCCCAGCTCAAGCCCAATTTGGTTTATTACTGCACGGGCGCCAAGGACGAGCGCCAGGCCGACGAGATCCTCAAGTGGCTGGAGAACAACACCTGAAGGTTGTTGGGTTTGTGTCCCGAAGGGACGCCAGAATTTAGCCGGGGGCGTAAGCCCCCGGAAAAGCGCTGACAGTCTCCCGCCTCGCAGAGGCGGCAGGTTGGTAACTCGCCGGAAAACCTTCCGCCTCTTCGAGGCGGGGAGAACTGAGGCGACCTCGTCCGGAGGCTTACGCCTCCGGCTAAATTCTGGAGCCTCTTCGAGGCTCGAGCATAGGCCACTCTATAGGGGGCGATACTTTTATGGCCGTGGGGGAAGGCGCCAGAGATCCTCGTCGCGGATGCCGACGCTTTCCAGCAGCGGGGCCAGCTCGCTATAGCGGCTGTCGTAGGGGCGAAGATGGCGGTCGGAGCCGGTGGCCAGCTTCACGCCGCGGCTTTTGAGCCAGGCCATGTACTCGATGTACTGCTGCTTCCATGCTTGCGGATAGTGCCACGTCAGCGCCACGCCGGGGTTGATCTCGGCGGCTGTCCCATATTGCACCAGGGCGGCCGCCAGTTCTTCGTGCATCGTGCGCGGGATCACGCGGAAGTCGTCGAACCACGGCAGCGTGCTGAACGATCCGTCGGGATTTGCGAACCCGCTCGACCACCACCACGGATGCGCCAGGATGTCCACCAGCGGATGGGCCGCCAGAAAAAGGTACTGGCGGAAGTGGGCCTCGATGATCGGCCAGCGCTCCTTCGCCGTGCCCTTGGCGCCGTGGGCGGCCCCGATGACGTACTCGATGCCAAGTTCTTCCACGTCCGCGGCAGTCAGATCGATCACCAGCGGGCCACCGGCGGGGCCTTCATCATGGGCGGCGCCGTAATCGCCCGTGACGCGCCCGGCCGCGATCTCATCGACCTCCCACTGCCGCAGGCACGTGGCCTCGACGCCGAAGTGAAACCGCGGCGAGGGATCGCTCGCCAGAAACGCCTGCCGCGACGCTCGCAGGTCCGGAAGGTTCAGCCGCGTGTGCAGATGGTCGGTCAGTCCGAAATCGGTAATCCCCTGCGCCGCGGCGCCGGCGGCGATCTCGGCCACGCTCATGCCGGTGCTGCGGCAGTCGCATGAGGCTACAGAGTGAATGTGCCAGTCTGAGGTCAATCTCACGGGCATATCCTTTTGATGGTCTAAGATGCTATCAGACCATTTCCAATTTGCGATTTCCAATTTGCAGTTGAAAAACATTTTGGAAAGCCGCCCGCCGTCGGGCACAATTCCGGCTTCATCAGGAGTTCCTGCTATGACACACCCCCCGCAGCAGTACAACGTGATCTGGGACAGCCCCAGCGCCGACTCGGCCGGCTCGATGCCCATCGGCAACGGCGACATCGGCGTAAACCTCTGGGCCCAGGCCGCCCGCGACGACGCGCCCGGCAGCCTCGTGCTGCTGATCAGCAAGACCGACGCCTGGAGCGAGCAGGGCCAGCTTCTCAAGCTCGCCCGCGTGCGCGTGACCTTCACGCCCGACCCGCTGGCCGCGAGCTTACCCTTCCGCCAGGAACTTTGCCTGCACGAGGGCCAGATCGTCATTCAAGCCGGCGCGATCACTCTCCGCGCATGGGTCGACGCCAACAATCCGGCGATCCACATCGAGGCCCACGGCCCCGAGCCGTTTGAAATGCAGGCTGCCCTCGAATTGTGGCGCACAGAGGCCGCCCAAGCCGGAACGATCAACGGTCTCTCCGGCGACGCTCGCTGCCGCCGCCCGGCCTGCGCGTATCCCGACACGATCGTCGATGCCGGCGCTGACCGGCTGGTGTGGTACCACCGCAACGAGAGCTCGATCTACGCGGCAAACATCGAGCACCAGGGTCTGGGCGGCTTCGAGCACAAGGCCGACCCGCTACTGGGCCGCACGTTTGGGGCTGTCATGCGGGGCGCCGGTCTCGTGCGCCGTGACACAACGCACCTGGCCGCGGCCGCGCCGGCAAAGAAGTTCACACTGTCGATCTGCCCGCTGAGCGAAGTGACGCCCACGCCCAAGCGATGGCTGGACAACCTGGCGAAGCTGGAAAAGTCGCAGGCCGCCATTGATATCGAGCAGGCCCGCACCGCCCACGTGCAGTGGTGGGACGCGTTCTGGAATCGCAGCTACATCTACATCGACGGCGACGAAAAGGCTCAGACCGTCTGCCGCCGTTACATTCTGCAGCGATGGGTCAGCGCCTGCGGCGGCCGCGGGGGCAGCCCCATCAAGTTCAACGGCTCGATCTTCTGCTTCGAGCACCAGGGCGACCCGGACTACCGCGCCTGGGGCGGTGCGTACTGGTGGCAGAACACCCGCCTGCCCTATTGGCCGATGCTCGCCAGCGGCGACTGGGACATGATGCAGCCGGTCTTCGAGATGTACGCCCGCTCGCTGCCGCTGGCCCGCCACCGCACGAAGGTCTGGTTCAAGCACGCCGGGGCGTTCATCCCCGAGACGATGTACTTCTGGGGCCTGCACACCAACGGCGACTACGGCCTCGACCGCACGGGCCTGCGCGTCGGCGACATGACCAACCGCTACATCCGCCGCGAGTACACCTCGTCGCCGGAGCTGCTGGCGATGATGCTCGATTACTACGAATACACGCTCGACGAAAAGTTCCTCGTCGAGGTGCTCATCCCTGCCGGCGACGACCTGCTGACGTTCTGGGACCAGCACTACGAGCTCGACGCCGACGGCGCCATGTGCATGTATCCCGCGCAGTCGCTGGAGACCTGGCAGGACGCCGTGAACCCCACGCCCGACATCGCCGGCCTGGCGTGGGTGCTGGCGCGCCTGGCGTTCTTGCCGCCCAAGGTCATCACCTCCAAGCGCCAGGCTCTGTGGGACCGCCTGGCGGCCAAGGTGCCGCCCCTGCCGGTCAAACAGGAGGAGCAAGGCAGGTACATCCTGCCGGCCGCCCAGGTTTTGCAGGACCGCGGCAACGGCGAGAACCCCGAGCTCTACGCGGTCTTCCCCTTCCGCCTCTTCGGCGTGGGCAAGGAGAATATCGAGGTCGGCCGCGAGACGTACAAGCGCCGCACCTTCCCCGCGTGCGTCGGATGGCACCAGAACGACACGCAGGCCGCCCTGCTGGGTATGGCCGAAGAGGCCGCCCGGCAAGTCGCCGAGCGCGCGGGCAACAAGAACCCCGAGGCGCGGTTCCCGGTCTTCTGGGGACCCAACTTCGACTGGACCCCCGACCAGTGCCACGGCGGCAACCTCCTGATGGCCGTGCAGACGATGCTCCTGCAGGCCGACGACGGCAAGATCTATCTCCTGCCGGCCTGGCCGAAGGAGTGGAGCGCCGACTTCAAGCTCCGAGCCCCCGGCCGCACGACCGTCGAGGCATCCGTCCGCGATGGGAAGATCGTGTCGCTGACGGTGACGCCCAAGGCGCGGCAGGGGGATGTGGTGGCGCCGGAGTGATGCCGAGGTCAGAGGTTAGAGGTTAGAGGTTAGAGGTTAGAGTTCAGAGGTTGGAACGCTATCACCCTCACCTCTCACCTCTAACCTCCACCCTATCCCCTCTTACCTTCGCTCCTGTGGAACCTTCCTACATCTGGCACGTCCAACCCTCAGCGGTTAAAGTCTAGCGTCAACGGGAAAGGACACTCACATGAAGCGTTTTGCTCTTCTTGTCGTCGTGCTGGGATGCTGCGGCTGGGCCTGGGGCGGCGATATCGACTTCGCGGAAAAGTTCGCCCTCTCGACGGACCGCGAGGCCGCCATCGCGCAGCTCGTCAGCGGGACCGACCAATATTACTACTACCGCTGCCTGCAGTGGCAGAACACCGGCAAGCTCGACGAGGTGGACGGGGCTCTTGCCCCGTGGGCGGCCGCCCATGGCAAGACGCCGCTGTATCTTCAGATCGAGAACCGCCAGGCGCTGCTGCGCTACGCCACCTCGCCACAGAAGACGCTGGACTTCCTCGTCAACCGTCTGGCCCTGCGGTTCGACCACGCCCGCACGATCGCCGGCCCGCGCGCGGACCTGCCCACAACGCTGGATGCCAATCTCATCAGCCGCCAGACGCTGACGGCGCGCGAGCTGGCGAGGAATCCGCGCTCGACGGACGGCTTCGCCCTTAGCGCGCTGGGCTGGCTGGCGCAGAGGGACCTGTCGTGGCAGCAGCGCCGCCATCTGCTGGGCCGGCTGGACCGCCCGGACTACCCCGGCTTGGTCAAGCTCATCGCGTCGGACCTCGACGAGCCGCAGGGGCATTCCTTCGGCGCCCTGCCGGTCCACGCAATGCTCACGCAGGCGCAGCTCGACGAACTGCTGCTGGCCAAAGGCTATCTGCTCAACCAGCACGCCTTCGTCCACGCGTACCTGTCCAAGCTGCGGCCCGGTGCGGACACCGACCTGCCGCACGACCTCGCCCAGCAGAAGGCCCACCTCGAGCGCGTGTGGTCGTTTGTCCAGCGGCTGGGGCCGGTACACAATTCGCTCAAGGCCAACGTGCTGTACAACCGCCTGGTGCTGGACCGCAAGAGCGGCCGCTATGACAAAGACCTCTTCATGGAGTACCTCAAGCTGCCGCGTGCCTGCCCGTACATGCGGGCGGAGTATCTGGAGGACCCCGCGCGGCGCGACAACCCCGCCCGCCTGGGCGATAACTTCTCCGCCCACACCGGCTGCGGGCCCATCGGCGACGACACGCCGCTGGTGCGCGATGTCCTCATGCACTTCCTGGCCGACGCGAAAGACTTCAACGAGTACCTGCCCTTCGTCAACGACACGTTCATTAAAGAGGCCTTCGTCGAGGCCAAGGCCACCGGCGGCATCGGCGACCTGCAGGCGTTGTACGGCCTGGCCAGCCCGCAGTTCCACCAGGCGTTGAAAGACCGCATCGACATCGACTTCGACCCGTCCAATAAGACGCTCTTCGCCGCCGACGAGGCGGTGAAGCTGACCGTGAATGTCAAGAACGTGACCAACCTGATCGTGAAGGTCTACCAGATCAACGCGGGCAACTGGTATCGTGAGAAAGGACAGGGCGTCGGCCTCGATATCGACCTGGAAGGCCTGACCGCCAACGAGGAGCAGACGCTCGCCTACGACAGCCCGCCGCTGCGGCGCGTGGCGCGAACGTTCGAGCTCAAGACGCTCAGCAAACCCGGCGTGTACGTCGTCGAGTTCATCGGCAACGGCATCAGCAGCCGCGCCTTGATCCAGAAAGGTTTGCTGCGACACATCGAGCGCCGCGGCGCGGCCGGGCACGTCTTCACGATTCTCGACGAGAACAACCGCAAGGTCCCCGACGCCGCGATCTGGATGAGCGGGCACCTGTACGCGGCCGACAAGGACGGGACCATCACCATCCCGTTCAGCACCAGCGGCACCGACCAATCCATCGTCATCACCCGCGGCGAGCTGGCCTGCCTGGCCAGGTTCAAGCACGTGCAGGAAGACTACTCACTGGCGGCACGATTCTACGTCGACCGCGAGAGCCTGCTGGCCGGGCGCAAGGCTGCCGTCATCGTGCGGTCGGCGCTGCTGGTTGCCGGGCAGCGCGCGGCGATCTCGCTGGTGGAGGAACCCTCGCTGACGATCGTGGCCACCGACCGCGAAGGCACCAAGACCACGCGCGAGATCAAGGACTTCAAACTCACCGAAGATCAGGAATCCACCGCCGAGTTCCAGGTGCCCGAGAACCTCTGCTATATCAATTTCACCCTCAAGGGCAAGGTACAGAATCTCAGCAGGAACAAGAAGGAAGACCTGTCAGACAGCGAGGGTTTCCCCCTCAACGAGATCGACAAGACGCTGCGCACCGCAGACGTACACCTCATGCACGCGGGCAGGCGCTACGTGCTGGAAGTCCGCGGCAAGACCGGTGAACCACTGGCGTCGCGCAGCGTCGAGGTGGCGCTGTGGCACAAAGACTTCACCCAGAACGTGCAAGTCATGCTGCGCAGCGACGACGTCGGCCGCATCGTCCTGGGTCCGCTGCCCGATATCAGAACAGTCAGCGCGCGGGTCAGTGGCGACAGTGGCAGCGGAACCACGGGAATCTGGGATCTCCGCGGCGACCTGTACTCGCCGATCCGCACCGTCACTGCACGCGCCGGAAAACCGATCCGCGTCCCATACATGGGCAAGGCCGCCAAGCCGCAGCAGCCGGACTTCTCGCTGCTGGAGGTGCGCCAGGACACGTTCGCGGCCGACCACTTCGACGCCATGAAGATCGAGGACGGCTATCTTGTCATTGCCCCCCTGCCGCCGGGGTTCTATACACTCCGCGTTGAGGACCAGAGCGTTGTCAACATTCACGTGACGGCCGGCGCGGCGGCGGAAGGCTACTACCTGACGCCCAGCCGCAAGATCGAGGCGTCCAACCCCGCGCCGCTGCAGATCGCCTCCGTAACGGCAGGCAAGGATGAAGTGAAGATCAAACTCTCCGGCGCCGGCGTTGCGACGCGCGTGTACGTGACGGCTACGCGGTACATGCCCCGCTACGACCTCATGGCGTTCCTGGGCAGCCCGCTGGATTCACGCGAACCGGCGATCGAACCCAGCTCGCCGCTGGAGAGCAGCTACGCGGCCGGTCGCAACATCGGCGACGAGTACCGCTACATTCTCGACCGCAAGTACGCAAAGAAGTACCCCGGCAACATGCTCGAGCGTCCCGGCCTGCTGCTCAATCCGTGGGCAGCGGACAAGACAGACGTATCAGCGCTGTCAGCGTTGCGGGCAGACCAGCTTATCCGCGGCGCCTCCGTCGGAAGCTTTGGCGGGAGGGTGCATTCGCGATTTGGTGAAGCCATGGAGCTAATGCCAGCCGGCAGCAATCTGGACTTCCTCAGCCAGCAGGCGGCGGTGCTGATCGGCCTCAAGCCTGATGCCGATGGCGTCGTCACCGTCGCCCGCAAGGACCTGGGGCTGCATCACCAGGTGCGGATCCTGGCAGTCAATGCCTCGGAGTCGGCCATGCGCGAGTTCTCGCTGGACGAGGCCGCCATGCCCATGCTCGACCTGCGCCTGGACAAGGGTGCGCTGGCCGAGAAGCACTTCGCCCAGCAGAAGCACATCGAGACGCTCCAGAGCGGCCAGAGCCTGACGCTGCGCGACGCGGCGTCGTCGAAGTGGGAAACCTACGACAGCCTCGCCCGCGCGTACGGGCTCTACGTCACGTTGGCCAAGGGCGACGCCGCGGCCAAGCTGGCCGAGTTCGCGTTCATCCTGAACTGGCCGGCGATGAAGGACGCCGAGAAACGCGAGAAATATTCCCAGTACGCCTGCCACGAGCTGAACTTCTTCCTCTACAAGAAGGACCCGGACTTCTTCCGCAAGGTCATCCTGCCGTACCTCCGGAACAAGAAGGACAAGACCTTCATGGACCGCTGGATGATCGGCGAGGATCTCTCAGCCTACGCCCAACCGTGGGCGTTCGGGCGGCTCAACGCCGTCGAGCGAATCCTGCTCGGCCAGCGACTTCCGCGCGAAGGATCCAACGTATCCCGACATATCAGCGACACGTTCAACCTGATCCCGCCCAATCAGGACTATTTCAACGAACTGTTCCGCGTTGCCCTGGCCGGCAGCGCGCTGGAGGCACCTAAGCCAGGCAGCCGACCTGTAGAAGCCAAGCCGCTGGAACAGGCGCGCAAGGAATTGGAGACAGCCCAGGCCGGTGGAGAAAGTGCGGTGGCGGCCGAGGCGCCGCCGGCACCGCCAGAAACGCCCGATGGAATTGTTCGCGGTGGCGAAACGCTTGCTAGCCTGAAGGAATCACTTAAGGAGGATAAGCACCTGCTTCAGGCCTTGGGCACAGATGTAGATCGCCGCGGGCGCATGCGCCAGCTCTATCGCCAAGTAGATCAGACGCAGGAACTGGCTGAGAACAATTACTACCGCCTGCCCATCGCGGCCCAGAACGACAAGCTCGTGGGCGTCAACGCGTTCTGGAACGACTACGCCGACTACGCTCCGGCGGGCGTGCGCAGCAAGATTGCAAAGGGGCCGTTCCTCTCGGCCCACTTTGCCCAGGCCAACGGCAGCTTCACCGAGATCATGTTCGCCCTGGCCGTGCTGGACCTGCCCTTCACGGCGCCCAAGCACGACATCAAGACCGAACCCCCTGCCGTGACGCTCAAAGCCGGCGGGCCGACGATCGTTCTGGTGCAGGAGATTCAACCGGCCAAGGACGACCCGGCCAAGCTGCCGATCCTGGTCAGCCAGAATTACTTCAGCCCCTCCGACCGCTACCGCTATGAAGGCCCCGAGCGGCTGGACAAATTCGTGACCGAGGAGTTTCTCGTCGGCGCGGCGTACGGCTGCCAGGTGATCGTCACCAACCCGACGTCCTCGCCGCGCAAGCTCGAGCTGCTGCTGCAGGTCCCGCGCGGGGCCATGCCCGTGCAGGACGGGCTCTACACCCGCAGCGTCAGCCTGGACCTGCCGCCCTACACGACCAAAACCCAGGAGTATTTCTTCTACTTCCCGCTGCCGGGTGCGTTCAACCACTACGGCGTGCGCGTCTCGCGAAACGGTCTGGCCGTCGGCGGCGTGAGCGACGCCACGCTCAAGGCCGTGGCCAAACTCACCAGGATCGACACGACCTCGTGGGAGTACATCTCGCAGGACGCCTCCGCCGCCGACGTGCTGCGGTTCATGAAGGACAACAGTATCGAGCGCCTCAATCTTGAGCGCATCGCCTGGCGCATGGCCGACAAGGCGTTCTTCCAGACCGTCATCGCCCTGCTCAAGGACCGCCACGTTTACAGCGACGTGCTCTGGTCGTACGCCCTCAAGCATGACGATGCTGCCGCGGCGGCGGAATACCTCCGGCGCCGCGACGACTTCCTTGCCGCGTGCGGGCCGTACCTCGACTCGCCGCTGGTCAAGATCGACCCGGTCGTGCGCGGGCAGTACCAGCACCTCGAGTACGCCCCGCTGATCAACGCCCGCGCGCACAAGCTGGGCCCGCGGCGCCAGATCGCCAACGATCGCCTGGCCGGCCAGTACGCCTCGCTGCTGCAGATCCTGGCGTGCAAGCGCACGCTCGACGATGACGACCTGATGGCCGTGACCTACTACATGCTGCTGCAGGACCGCGTCGAGGAAGGCCTGGCCTTCTTCGGCCGCGTCAAGCCCGACGCCCTGGCCACGAGGCTGCAGTACGATTACTTCAAGGCGTACGCGGCGTTTTATGCCGAGGACCTGCCCACGGCCGCCGCTGTGGCCAAGCAGTACGCCGACTATCCCGTGGACCGCTGGCGCAAGCTCTTCAACACCGTCGCGGCGCAGCTCGACGAGATCGCCGGCAAGAAGGCCCCCGTCGTCGACGACAAGAATCGCGAACAAGTGCAGGCGAACCTGGCCGGCGGCGAGACGAGCGTGGACTTCACCGTCGAGGCCCGCAAGATCACCGTGACGCACCAGAACGCCGCGACCTTGCAGGTACACTACTACCTGATGGACGTCGAGCTGCTGTTCTCGAAGAACCCGTTCGTGCAGGAGACGTCGGGGCAGTTCGCCTACGTCAAGCCCAGCAGCACGGCCATCATCACGCCCAAGGCCGGCGCGGAGGAGACGGTGTTTGATCTGCCCAAGGAGTATCACAACAGCAACGTGATGATCGAGATCGTCGCCGGGTCCGCCCGCAAGAGCCAGGCGTACTACGCCAATTCGATGAACGTGCAGATGGTGGAGAACTACGGCCGCCTGCGCGTGACGGGACCAGACGGCAAAGCGATGTCGAAAGTCTACGTGAAGGTCTATGCCCGCCACGCCGGGCAGAACGAGCCGGCGTTCTACAAGGACGGGTACACGGACCTGCGCGGGATGTTCGACTACGCATCCGTGAGCATCAGCAATCGCCGGGCGGTGGAGAAGTTCGCCGTCCTGGTCTTCAGCGAAGCCAACGGCGCCGTCGTGCGAGAAGCCAATCCGCCTGCCGGAATGGCGCGAACCGATGCGACACGACTGGAATTTCCATGAGGCGGTGGAAGAGTGGATGGATGGATGGATGGATGGATGGACGGATGGATTTGTTAGCGGTCGAGCCTGCTCGACGCGGTTTCTTCCCTGACCGAACAACCGCGCGGGGCAAGCCCCGCCGCTAACCGAGCGCGCCTAGGGTCTCTTTCTTCGTCCTCGTCCTCGTCCTCCCGCCTTCGCCGGAGGCTACGGCGTGGCAAGCGTCGTCGGTTTTTCTTCTTTTTTCGGAATTCTTCGCCATCTGGCACGTCAAACTGGGCGGGCCAACCGCCCACGGCTGCCCGATTGTGAGCTGGGCGGTATTGCAGCTCCCGCCGCGCCCGGTCATAATTCGCCAAGCAAGAGCATGGGCGAGGCGCCTATGCCACAAAGAAGGAAACACCATGCGAATCAAGCAATCTGTCTGCATCCCAATGTTCGCCAGCGTGCCGCTGGAGGCCCTGATCCCTGCGGCTGCCAAGATCGGCTATGCGGCCGTCGAGACCTGGGGCATTGACGGGCTGGAGAAGATCGCCGCCATGGCGGCCGATAGCGGGATGTGCGTTTCGAGCTTCATCGGCAGCGGGACGTGCGGGGGCGGGTTCAACGACCCGGCGCTGCACACGCAGCTTGAGGACCAGACGCGGCGGTCCATTGATCTTGCGGCCAAGCTCAAGATTCCCGGGTTCATCATCTTTTCCGGCAACCGCCGCCCGGGCATGACCGACGACGAAGGGGCCGACATCACCGCCCAGTCGCTGCTGCGACTGGCGCCGTACGCCGAGGCCGCGGGCGTGAACATCAACCTGGAGCTGCTCAACTCCAAGCGCGACCACATCGGCTACCAGTGCGACCGCACGGAATGGGGCCTCAAGGTCGTCCGCCGCGTCAACAGCCCGCGCGTGAAGCTGCTGTACGATATTTACCACATGCAGATCATGGAGGGGGACGTGATCGCGACGATCCGCGACGCGATCGACTGGATCGCGCACTTCCATACGGCCGGAAACCCCGGGCGCCGCGATTTTGACGACACGCAGGAAATGAACTACGCCGGCATCTGCAAAGCCATCGCCCAGACGAGTTACACCGGCTACGTCGGGCACGAGTTCAGCCCCAAAGGCGACCCGATCGAAGCCCTGCGCAAGGCGTACGCGATCTGCGACCAGCAGTAACAGCGATACTAGCCGCTGAGGTCGCTGAGGACGCTGAGGGAAGAAGGAAAGGGAATAATGAAATACTGGAAGGATGCGTGCGATAGATAGGCCCTCTCCGCCGCCTCACTTTCCACCATTTCATTATCCGATCTTTCCACCTTCTCCTTCCTCAGCGTCCTC
>JAJFVE010000074.1 GCA_021371965.1 Planctomycetaceae bacterium | reverse complement strand
GTCTGGGACGTCTGCCGCCGCTACACGTGCGGGCTCGAGACGTTCCTCGACGAAGCCTACGGCGACGCCGGCGGGCTCGAGCGGCTCTACGGCCGCCCCGACGAGCTCGGCCGCCGGCTGCAGCAGGACGTGCACGAGCAGGTGCACCTGCCGGTGTCGGTGGGGCTGGGCGAGAACCGCATGCTGGCCAAGCTGGCCTCGCACGCCGCCAAGCCGCGCGGGGTGGTCTGGGTGGCCCCGGGCGAGGTGCAGGGCTTTTTGCAGGATCTGCCCGTGCGCAAGCTGCTGGGCGTGGGGCCGACGACGGCGGCGCGCCTGGCGGACATGAACATTCAGACGGTGGGGCAGCTCCAGGGCCTGTCGCGCGAGTTCCTGCGGGCGATGCTCGGCCAGCGCGGCGAGGTGCTCTACGAACGCGCTCGCGGCCACGATTCGCAGACGCTGCAGCCGCAGGCGCGCCCGCGCAGCATCTCGCGCGAGACGACCTTCCACAACCCCACGTGCAATCGCGATGAGATCGCCGGAATGCTCTTCTACCTGACCGAGCGGGCCATCCGCACCGCCCGCGGCGCAGGCCTGGCCGCCGGGGCCGTCGAGGTGTCCATCCGCTACGACGACTGGCGGGGCGACCACCGCCAGCACGTGCTGGCCGAACCGTCGACAGACGATGACGTCCTTTTCAACACGGTCAAAGATCTGCTGGCGAGCCTGTACAGCCGCCGCGTGTCGCTGCGGCACGTGGGGGTGGTGCTCTCGAAGTTTGCCCGGGCCGACGAGGCGGGCAAGCTCTTCGAGTCAACGCAGGAGGCCCGCCGCCGCCAGCTTCATCAGACCGTCGACGCCATCCGCGACCGCTACGGCCACGCCGCTGTCGTCAGCGGCAAGAGCATCGAGCTGCTGGGCAAGCTCGAGCAGAACGACTACGGGTTCGTGCTGCGCACGCCGAGCCTGACGAAATGAACAAAAAATAGTGGTGAGTTGTGTGTTGTGAGTGGTGAGAGAACAACAGAATAAGAGCCCCGAAGGGGCGTTCAGAATTTAGCCAGGGGCGTGAGCCCCCGGAACAAGATCCAATTTACTCCAAGCCCCGCAGGGGCGGCAGGTTTTGGATGGAACCATGAAACCTGCCGCCTCTGCGAGGCGGGTGCAAAAAGCAACACTTTCCGGAGGCTCACGCCTCCGGCTAAATCCTGGAGCCTCTTCGAGGCTCATTCGCGTCGGGCGACTTATGCGAAACGAAACAGTCATCCCGCTTCATGTGCGCAGCGGCTATTCGATGCTGCGCGGGACGGCGCTGCCGGGGGCGCTGGTGGAGCGGGCTGCGCAATTGGGGCACTCGGTTCTGGCGCTGACGGATGTGAACTGTCTGGCCGGGATCGCGATGTTCTGGACGGCGGCGGTCGAGGCGGGGGTGCGGCCGCTGGTGGGGGTGGAACTGCTTGTCGGGCGCGAGTCCGTCGTGGCGCTGATCGAAGATGAAGCGGGGTATGCGAATCTGTGCCGGATCATCACGGCCATCTTGGCGGAACCGGTGGATGTGCCGCCCCTTCTTCGCCCCGAAGGGGGCGATGGGGATCTAGCCGGGGGCGAAGCCCCCGGAGACGGCGCTCCCTCTCGAACCCGCCCCGGCGGGGCGGGGGGAGGGTTCTCATTGGTGCGGGATCTGCCTGGGCTTTCACAGGGGCTGCAGTTGGTTGTCATGGACGCCCGTCTTGGCGCGGTCCTGTCAGCTGCGGGCGGGGGAGTCTTGCGCGAGCGGTTGTGGGCGGGGATCGATCCGGCGGTGCAGCCGCAGCGGGTATTGCATCATCTTATACCGTGGGCGCACGAGGCGTCCGTGCCGCTGGCGGCCACCGGCGCCGCGCTGATTCTGAACCAGGAGGACCATGACGTCGCGCGTCTGCTGGCGGCGATTCGGCTGGGGCTGACGTTTGAGGATGTGCCCCCTGACGAACTGCCGCCGCCCGGCGCTCACCTGCGATCGAGCGAGCAATTGCGGGCAGCGCTGGGGCAGTGGCCCGACGCGATAGCGAACAACCGCCGCCTGGTGGAGCGGTGCGAGGGCTTCAAGCTGCTGCCGCGCGGGCCGATCTTCCCGCACGTCGATGCGCCGGCCGGCATGACTGTGCGCGAGCATCTGGAGCGGCTATGCCGCGAGGGGGTGACCTGGCGCTACGACGCCAGAGCGCCGGCGGGTCTGGAAGAGCGCATGCAGCGCGAGTTGTCGCTGATCGCAGAAAAAGGCTTCTCAGAGTACTTCCTGGTCGTGCGGGACATCGCGCAGTACGCCCGCCGGCGAGGCGTGCCGATCGCCGCCCGCGGCAGCGGCGCCAGCAGCCTGGTGGCGTATCTGCTGGGGATCACGAACGTCTGCCCGCTGACGTACGGGATCGCGTTCGAGCGGTTCCTCAACGAGCGGCGGGTGGATTTTCCCGACCTGGACCTGGACTTCTGCTGGCGCATCCGCGACGAGATCATCGACTACGCCTTCGACCGCTGGGGGCGCGGCCACGCGGCGATGGTCAGCACGCACTGCACGTTTCAGGGGCGCTCGGCCCTGCGCGAGACGGCCAAGGCGTTTGGATTTTCCAATGATCAGATCTCGCGGATGGGGGAGGGGGGATTCGACGCGGCGGAGGGGACAGTCCCCGCCCTGGCGGCGCGGATCAACGGCATGCCGCACAATTTCTCGGTGCATCCGGGGGGCATCGTGATTTCATCGGGGCCTATCGATCAGTACGTGCCGGTTCAGCCGGCGGCCAAGGGCGTGCTCGTTACGCAGATGGACAAGGACGGCGTCGAGGCGATCGGGCTGGTGAAGCTCGACCTGCTGGGCAATCGCAGCCTCTCGACGATCCGTCACTCGTGCGACCTGGTGTCCGCCGGCGAAAGCGGCCCGGCGATCGATCATGAATCGCTGGCCGACGGCGACGAGGCCACGCTGGCGACGCTTCGCGCCGCCGACACTGTCGGCTGCAATCAAATCGAATCGCCGGCGATGCGGCACCTGCTGCGGGCGCTGCAGCCGCGGGGCGTGGCGGATCTGATGCAGGCACTGGCGCTGGTGCGGCCGGGCGCGGCGGGGATCGGCATGAAGGAGACGTTCATTCGCCGGCGGCGGGGGCAGGGGGAGGCACCGCCGGGCAAGGCCTCGCCCGCCGGTGCGGCTGTCGAGGAGCTCCTGCGCGAGACGCACGGCGTGATGCTTTATGAGGATGACGTCATGCGCGTGGCGGCCGAGCTGACGGGCTGCTCGCTGGCCGAGGGGGACCGCTTCCGCAAGGCGTTGCAAAAATGCCGCGACGACGAGCAGCGTCTGCGGCTGTCGCAGGATTTTCTCTCGCGCTGCCGATCCCGCGGGGTCGACGACGAGTACGCCAAGGGCCTCTGGGTGCAGATGGCCAAGTTCAACGCCTACTCATTCTGCCGGGCGCACGCGGCCAGCTACGCCCAGTTGGCGTACGCGTCGGCGTGGCTCAAGACCCATTACCCGCGGCAGTTCTGGGTCGCGGCGCTGAACAACAACCAGAGCATGTACCACCCGCGGGTGTACGTCGAGCAGGCCAAGCGCAGCGGGATCGTCTTCCTGCCGCCGGATGTCAACGCCAGCGGCGAGGAGTTCACGCTCGATGGCGGCTGCATCCGCGTGGGCTTCAACCGCATCGCGGGCCTGGGGCCGGTGGGCATCGCCTCGTTGATCGCCGCGCGCAGCCGCCGAGCATACGAGAGCCTCAGCGACTGTCTTTATCGCAGCGGCCTGGGCTTCAACGAAGGCCGCGCGCTGATCTTGTGCGGCGCCTTCGATGCCCTCGAGCCCAACCGCGCGCGGCTGATGATGGAACTGGAAATGTTCACCTCCAGCCGCCTGGGCCAGGGCGGCGCAATGACCATCGCGGCCAAACGCCAGGGGGCGATGCTTCTGGCCCCGGCCGCCACCGTGCCCGGCGGTCTCGAGGATTACACGCCCGCGCGCAAGTACGCCGACGCGCTCCGCATCCTGGGGATCTCGACGGGCCCGCACCTGATGACGCTCTATCGCCCCGGCCTGGGCGGGCAGACCGACGCGACCAGCGCCGATCTGCCCCAGCGCGTGGGTCGCGCGGTGCGCATCGCCGGCCTGCTCGAAGCGCGGCGCGACACTCCCGCCCGCGATGGCGGGACCATCACTTTCCTGACCCTCGACGACGAGTTTGGCCTCTTCGAGGTGGTGGTTCTGCCGCAGCGGGGCGCCGCCCGCGGCGAGGGTAGGTGCTTCTCCCATAGCCCTTGCTTAATCAGCGGAATCGTGCAGGAACAGTTCGGCACACTGACGGTTGCGGCCTCGCGCGTACAGTGCCATGGCCGCTAACGGCTTGGGGCGTCGTCAGATGAGGCTAAAGTCGCGGCGCGGCTATTGTCGATGATGAAGTCAATGAAAGAATGGGCGCAGGACATCCGCGCGCCGCTGGAAAACAAGGCTGGCATGAATAGAGCGACAAGGAAGATCGCATTGGCCCTTTTGTGGTGGGCTGCAGCGCCCGGCTGCACCGGTGGGCTTAGTCCGCAGGCCCAGTCGCTGTTGAGCGAGGGCGACAAGGTCTACCGCAAGGGCGACTACAAAGGCACGATCGAGAAGATGAACCTCTTCGTCGACCAGGCCGGCAGTTCGCGCAGAGCTTACGAAGGATATTACCTGCGAGGCCTGGCGCGGCTGCAATTGGGCGACAAGGCCGGCGCCAAGAGCGACCTGATCCAGGCGGTCGACCGCGGCGGCAGCGAGACGATCATGTCCGACGCGCTGAACAAGCTGGGCGATCTGGCCTGGGAAGAGAACGACATGGAAACCGCGGCCGGGCGATACGCCGCGGCGCTGCACCATGTGAAGCCCGGCGAGAAACCGGCGGATTATTCATACTACCAGCTCGGCAGCACGCTGCAGCGCGAGGGCAAATGGTCCGAGGCCGACCAGCAGTTCTCGAAGCTGGGCTTCTATTTCCCCAGCGGCGAACTGGCCCAGAAAGCGGCCGCCCGAATCAACAGCCGCGCCTGGACGGTGCAGGCCGGGGCATACGCCGACAAGAGTCGCGCGCAGGAGGCCGCGGAGCGGCTCAAGAAGACAGGCATGCCGGCCCACGTCGAGCCGGCGATGGATAACAAGAACGTAAGCTTCGTCGTCCAAGTTGGCCGATACCAATCGCATCAGGAAGTTCTTAAAGCCCTGGAGCGAATCCGGCAGGACGTTAAGGACGCATTCGTGACGACCGCGAGGTAACGATATGGTTCTTCGACAGGGCAGTATCGCGTTGGCGACGGCCGCAGTGGCGGTCCTTGCCGGGTGCCAGATGAACACGCCGGCCGCATCGGCTCCGCTTCCGCAGGAGTTCCTGCAGGAGCGGTATCCGGCGCAGGAGGTTCCAGTGGCGCACGTGTTGCGTCGCGACTATCGCCTGCGCGAGGGCGACCAACTCGAGATCATCTACCACGTCCGCCACCAGCGCACGCCGTCGTACAAGATCAAGATCGAGGACGAGATCAGCATTCGCTTCCCGTTCAATCCCAACCTGAACCAGACCGAGCGGGTGAACTCCGACGGGACGCTTCAATTGTTACTTGTGGGGACGGTAAATGTGTATAATAAGACCATTCAGGAATTGCAGGACGAGCTTGTGAAGCTGTATTCCAAGTACATCCGCAACCCTGTGCTGACGGTGAGCTTCCTGGAGTCGAACAAGAAGATTCAGGAATTGCGCATCGCGATCACCACGGCGCCTCGCGGGCAAAGCCGCCTGGTGCCGATCACGCCGGAGGGTTCGATCTCGCTGCCGTTCATCAGCAACATAGGCGCGGCAGGCAAGACGGTCGGCGAGCTGCATGGCGACCTCAACCTCGCCTACAAAGACGTCGGACTGGAAGAGCTGGAGGTGACGGTCAATATCCAGGCCGTGGCCCCGACGCGGATTTACGTGCTCGGCGAGGTGAAGATCCCCGGCACGCTGCTTAACAAGACCGGGGCCATCGAGACCAACCAGGAAATGTCGCTGTTGCAGGCCTTGTCGCAGGCTGGCAGCTACATTCCCCCGCGGGCAGACCTGAGCAAGGTCATGGTCATTCGCCGGCGCCATCTGCCCCGCCCGCAGGCCGCGATCGTCAATGTGTACCAATTGCTGGAAAACCGCAATCGCCCCGACGCCGCGGCGGTGCAGGTTGACTGCCGGAAGTATCGCTACGACATGTGGCTCGAAGACGGCGACATCGTCTACGTGCCCACCACCGATATCGCCAAACGCGCCGATTACATCGAGTACGTCTGGCAACGCGGCATCCGCAATATCGGCGGCTTCAGCAGTAACGTGTCGGCCAACTACACCGTTGGCGACGCGGTGGATTGGCTTAAATAGGAACATCGATGCCGGCCCCGGGGCGACCGAGGCCGGCGGCAACAAGGTGCAACTATGGCAGAAAATTATTCAGGCAGAACCCTGCGGGAGCTGGTGCGCGTGATGGCCGGACGTTTCGTCGGCATGGCGATCATCGTGATCGTCGTCGTCGGCGCCGCGGCGGCCGCGACGTATTTCGCGCCCCGCACGTATCGCAGCGAGGTGAGGCTCAAAGCCGCCCCCACGTCGATCGGCAGCCCGCTGGAAACGCGGATGGCCGACCGCGACGAAATCTCGCTCTACGTCGGCAGCCAGCGCGAGCTGATCCTGAGCGACTACGTGCTGGCGGCCGCGATGGACCGTCTGGACAAGGGCAAGTTCGGCGAACCCGGCGAGAGCTACACGCCCCCGTCGGAGAAGGAAATCGCCAATTGGATTTCCGCCAACCAGTCGCTGTTCCGCAAGATCCAGAACAGCGTGAGCGTGGTCACGCCCGGCGGCACGGGTTCGGCCTTTACGCAGATGTTCCAGATCCGGGTGGACTGGTCGGAGCAGTTCGTACCGCTGCAGCGTCAGACGGCCGAATCGCGGCAGAAATCCGCCGAGCGGGCCCAGGAGGTGATGCGGTGCATCCTGGCGGCCTACCTCGACCGCAACAAGGTGATCGAAGGCCAGCGCAGCGACGAGGCGACGGCCTTCCTGCGTGACACGGCGCTGGACGCCGCGCGAAAGAAGCGGGATAAGGCGCAGGCGGCCCTGCAACTGGAAATCGAGACCAAGATCAAGGGCGACTTGCCCCTGGTGCTGCAGATGTACACCAACGGCTCCAGCGGCGAGATGGGCGAGGCCATCCTGCGAACCCGCAGCCGCAGCGAGATCATCACGCTCAACGCCTCCCTGGCG
>JAJFVE010000067.1 GCA_021371965.1 Planctomycetaceae bacterium | reverse complement strand
CAACCTCGCCCGCAACATCGCCATCGCCAAGAAGTTCGGCGTGCCGGTCGTCGTGGCGATCAACTGCTTCCCCGCCGACACCAAGGCCGAGGTCGAGCAGGCGCGCAAGGCCGCCATCGCCGCCGGGGCCGAAGACGCCGTCGTGGCCGAGCACTGGGCCAAGGGCGGAAAGGGCGCCAAGAAACTCGCCGAAGCGGTCGTGGCCGCCTGCGAAAAGCCCTCCGACTTCAAGCTGCTCTACCCCGACAACATCTCGATCAAGGCCAAGATCGAGACCATCGTCAAGGAAATCTACCAGGGCGCGGGCGTGACCTATACGCCCAAGGCCGAGGCGCAGATCGCCTCGTACGAGCGGGCCGGGCTGAGCCACCTGCCCATGTGCATGGCCAAGACGCACCTGTCGCTCTCGCACGACCCGACGCTCAAGGGCGTCCCCACCGGCTTCACCGTGCCGGTGCAGGAAGTCCGGGCCGCCGCCGGCGCCGGGTTCCTCTACCCGCTGCTGGGCACGATGCGCACGATGCCCGGACTGCCCAGCCGCCCCGCGTTCATGGATGTCGACCTCGACGAGAACGGCCAGGTCGTGGGGATGTTCTAAGCGGCAGTTGTGGGTGGTGAGTGGTGAGTGGTGAGTGGGAAAACAGAAGCGCCCGGGCAATCGACCGGGCGCTTCTTCGTTCCGGGCAGAATCATCTATTAAAACCGTTCCTGCAGACGGAGCGGATTTACTTGCACCGCGTTCGCTTCCGGATTATTTCCTTCGCCTCCGTCCAATCGAGATAGCGGGAGGCACCTTGCTTTACGCGTTTTTCGCGGGCCCGAAGGACATCTCCATGCCACGAGGGGGAAGGAATCTTGTCGGGTTCCCGCAGCAAATCCTCCCAGATCTCCTCCATTGCCTGGAGCTTGTCAGCCGTACTCATTTTTGCCAGCGACTTAGCGATAGTCATAACAGTCCTCAACAGGATTCAAGATGTCCCTGCCTCTCTTCCGGGCTGCCGATCACGGAGCCAGCAGCCACACGCTCACGATGACGCCGTTCTTGGCCGCAAAGAACAGATTGAACGACTCATCGGGCGATGAGTGGGGCGGGCCTTTTTCGCCGTAGTGCAGCACCACGTCGTGCTTGTCGTGGCCTTTCCAGTCATCCTCTTCGAGGATATTCCACCCATATAGCCCCACCAGCGGTCCCCTGTAATTGCAGTCGTCGGGGCGGCACCACGCGTGGCGGACCCATGAGATCTTCCAGTTGCGTCACCGTCATCCTGCCCACCCGGTCTTCAAAATACGTCTCCATGTCGTACAGGCTGACGTGCTCGTAGTGCCCTTCGCGATAATTCCAGGCCATCTCCTCACAGTGCTGGTTGTAGAAATTGCGGTACCACAGCAGGTCTTCATTCTGGGCGCAGCCAAGCATCGCAGCAGTACCAAGAATCAGAATTGCCCGGCAGATCGGATGTCTCATGTCGGTCTCCCAGCCTGGGGCCTGCGCCGCCGCCAGGATGACATCTACAGCGAAAGCGGCAACGCCGCCGCGGCCGCTGAACTACTGGCACGAACATGGTGACGAAAGAACGGCCGCCATGGCCAGAGTGTTTATCGGTCAAACGGCGGGGTGTTCACGATCGGCGCCCAGTCGGCCATTCCGTCCGTCCAGACCAGGTCGGTCGGCGCCAGGCGCTTCTCGGCGATCCACTGGAAGATCTGATCTTCGCCGACGGGACCGAACTGCTGGCCGCGGCACTGGCAGTACCACAGCGGACCGGTGGGCTCGGCCACGGCCACATCGTCGGCCATCGGCAGCGCCTCGTCGGCGGCCTCTTTAGTCGTTTCGTCCTGCGGGCAGTCGAGGCGTTGGAAGAACAGGTCGAACTTTTCGGGCATGATCCGCGTCTTGATGACCAGTTCGCCCAGCGTGATCTGCACGTCTTTGAGGGTCTGCGTGTCGCGGGCGATGAGGTCCTGCAGTTGCCGCAGGCGCTGGCGCGTCTGGGCCAGGCGGCCTCGCTCGAGGTCGGGATCGATGCGCCCCATGAGGTCCTGCAGGTGGGGCAGTTCATCGTGGTTTCGTCGGACTTGCCCGAGCAAATCGCAGCCCTGCTGGCAGAGCTTGTCCATGCGGATGTCTTCAAAATGCAGGGCCTCGGAGACGGCGAGGCTGCCGCAGTCGAGGGCGGCTTCGCGGCAGATCGCCTGAAGGCGCTCGTGCTCGCGCTGGCGCTGCTGGCGGAGGATTTCGGCCTGTCGCTGGGCCTCCTGGGCTTCGATCTGGGCCTGTTCTTCCTGTTGTCGCCGCAACTGGGCGGCTTCCTGCTCCTGGATCAGGCGATCATGCTCGGCGCGGCGGCGGGCGATGTCCTCGCTGGTCATCGGGACGCGGAAGGGCGTGGCGCAGACGGGGCATTTGTCGACCGTGCCGCCCTCGGCCAGCGACTGAAGGATCGAGCCGCACTTGGCGCACTCGTGCCAGAAGGGTTTTCGCTGCTGCGCGGCGTTCTCTTGGGCCGAGGCCATCGGGGGAATGACGATGACGGTTTTGCAGTTGGGACAGGCCGCCTTTTTGCCGGCCATGTGACGCTGCGTCTTAAAGATCGTGCCACAACTGGTGCAGCGGCAGTCAAACAGTCCGTGAAGCTTGCTGCTCATCATTTCTCCCGTGAGGTCTTCGCCCGTCATGATTATCGGCAATTTGCCACTGCGATACAAGGCGGAGTCAGAGGGGGAGGATGGATGGAATGGATGGATGCATGGAAGGATGGAAGGATGGAAGGATGGAAGGATGGAAGGATGGAAGGATGGAAGGATGGAAGGATGGAAGGATGGAAGAACACAACGCGTGTCGCTATGCCACCCGGTGGTTCCGCAAGCCGAAATCCGCAATCGCTGCTACGCTGTCTCGTCCAGGACGTTGGTCAGCAGGTACTGGTGTTTGTACTGTTCGCTGCGGCCGCGGCGGCGCTGGATTTCTTCCTGCTCGCGCTGATCGAAATAGCCGGCCTTTGCCACGTTGAGGCGGATGGGCCCCAGCCGCCCACTGTGGCGTTTGGCCTGGTACTCGATGTTGAGGTCGGCCAGCGCCTGGTCCATCATGGCCGGCAGGGCCGACTGGACGCCGTTGCTGTCGATGGGCTCGATCACGAGCTGATAGCATGGAGTGTCGGAGAAGATGGGCTGGAGGGTAAAGCGGTTAACGTCGGTCCCGACGCTGGCGGACGCTCGTCGCATGGCCTCGACCACCTGGTGCTCGGTGAGCTTCTCGCCGGTGAGGTTGGCGGTTCGCAGCCCGCGCGAGAGGAACTCGAACACTGGGGACTGGCGGAAGTGGCTGACCACCCGCACGCGATCGTCGATGCTGTACCGCCAGAGTCCCGCCCAGTTGGTGATGACCAGGAAGTATTCGTGGCCGGCCTGCACTTGGTGGGCCGGCAGAGCACGGGGGCTTTCTTGCCCGTATTCCTCGACCGGGATGAACTCCAGGACGTTGGAGGCAATCTCGGCGATCCCGGCGGGGGTGTTGTCTTCCATCGGGATGGAGAACCGCCCTTCGCTGGCCAGCAGGCCCAGGTCGCGGATGGGAACCTCGCCGAAGAGGTCTTGCAGCCGCCGCAGATAGAGCTTGAGCGTGCCGCCCGTCCAGTGCGTCAGAAAAGCCGGCTTCCAGAACCGCTTGGGCAACAGCGTGCCGTCGGCATCGAGAGCCCTCTGCAGCCGCCGCGCGGCGCGCCGGTTGGGGCCGAACTTCAGCAGGGCCTTGATCTCGCTGGGCAGTTGGCCCGGCGGCATGAAGGTCCCGTCGGCCACGTCGCGGATGAGCCTGTCGGCGTGGGCGGAGGCGACCTCAATCATCTTGATGATTGTGGAGGGGTTGGCCGTCGAGATGATGGCCACGTCGCGCGCGATGGCGCATCGCATCAACGTGTAGTACTTAACGACCGAGTCGGCGATCGAGGCCACCTGATAGGGGGCCGGATACATCCGCTGGACGATCTTCTGCTGCGTCCGGGCCAGCATGCCGCTGATGGCCCCGCAGGGCAGGCCCGTCGGGCTGGTCTGTTCGTCCATCGGCGAGGTGACCTGCAGGATCGGTCGCAGCCAGCCTTCCTTGTGCTTGTTCAGCGCCGAGAGGCCCATGATGTTGAACCCGCGGCGCTGGTTATCCAGGAACGGCCGCGTGACGGGGATGTACTTGGGCTGGCCGGTGGTGCCGCTGGTCATCGAGAACATCAGGACCTTTTCGTCGGCCGGCAGCAGCGCCGTCGTGTGGCCGTGAAAGACGCGGTCGAAATAGGGCCGCATCTGCTCATAGGAGCGGACGGGGACGGCGCGGACGAAGTCGTCGTAGCTGCGCACGCCGGCCAAGCCGTGGTCGTGCCCGAAATCGGTCTGGGCGTGGCGGGCGATGAGCTTCAGGAGCAACTGCTCCTGCGCGAGCTGCGTGTTGGAGTGAGCCTTGATGAAGGCGCGGGTGTCCAGCCAGGCGCGCGTGGCGGCCAGGCGGGCCATCGGCTTCAGGATAAACTGTTTGGGCGTCATCGAGCCCCTCGCGTGCAAAAACAAACAGGGAAGTATAGCCGGTTCGCCCCGCCATTCAAGAACCGTCCCGCCTCCTGGCGCGAGCCTCCTAAGCCACTTCGATTTCTGCCGGGGCGGTGATCTCCGCGGCGGCGACGTCGTCTCCGGCCAGGTGCTTGCGGAAGAACGCGATGGTTCGCGCCGCGTACTGCTTGGGCTCGATCACGACCGACTGGTTGTGCTTGGCGTGTTCCACCAGCCAGAAATATTTCGGGTCCGGGGCGTCATCGTACAGCAGCGCCGTCTGGTCGGAGCGAATGTAGCTGTCGCGCCGCCCGTGGATGAACAGGATCGGGCGCGGCTGCATCTCCTTCAAGGCCCGGCGCACCGACGGGAACCGCCGCCCGAGCTTGGGCTGGGCGAACTTCAGCAGCAGCCAGACCAGCAGGTTCCAGAAGACCTCCGGGTGATTCTCGTAGACGAGTTTGACGCGGGCAAAGATGTGGGCCCAACGCTTCATATAGCTGACCAGCGTCGTGTCGGTGCTGAAGGCGCCGTCGCAGACGATCGCGGCGATGTTGGGGTCGCTGGCCGCGGCCAGCAGGCCGGCCCCCGCGCCGCGGCTGATCCCGAACAGGCCGATCCGCGTGTCCTTGCCCTCGGCTTGGAGAATCGCCTCGACGTGCAGGCAGGCGCCCAGCACGTCCTCGAGCTCCTTGTCGCTGGGCCACTGCAGGGGGCGGTAGTTGCCCGTTCCGGCGCTGCTCTGGCCGTGGCCGCGGAAGTCGAACGTGAAAACGTCAAAGCCCACCTCCAGCAGCGGGCGGATGTAGCGGGCGCAACTGAACATGTCCGAGCCGTACTCGTGGCAGAAGACGATCGTGCCCTTGTAGCTGATCGCGTTGGACGCCTGCAGGCGCATCCCGCGCAGGCTCGTGCCGTCGAAACTGCGGAACCGCTGCTGCTCGCCGTTGAGGCGCTGAAAATCGAGCGGCCCCATCGACAGCGGCGGGGGGGTGTCGACGAAAATGTTCAGGCAGATCTTCGTGTACCGCGCCATCACCAGCACCACGAACAGGATCAGCGACGCGACGGTAATTGAAATAGCCACCGCCGCCCAGTGCTGGCTGAGCCAACTCCATACCGACGCAACTTGATCGATCGCCAATGGCATAATGAAGGCGCGCAGGGGCAAGGCCCTCGAAGCGCGTGCTGGGCAAGGATATCCGCCTCAGCGCGCAAGATCAAGACACTAGAGGCGACCACTTCCCTTGGCTATAATCTTCACCGCCACGTGGCCCGGGAGATTGGGGCGTGAACCACGCAAGGGCATATCTCGTTTTGCTGGCGATGGCGGTCGCAGCCGACGGCGCGCCGCCCCCAGCCGCGAGTATGTCCCGAATCAGATCGCAGATTACGAATCCAGGTCATGGGGATGGACTTGGTGCCATACATCGATTCCCGCGGCTGGACGGGCCTGGTGCTGAGCAAGCAGTGGTAGCGGATTAAACTTGAGGAGCGCAAGTGATTGCACAGGACGATACCTGGCGAATTGTTGTTGGCGTTAGCGTGCTCGTCGTGATGTTTGGCGGCATGATCACTCTTGGCGTCTTCTGCGTCATGATGGCCGTTCGCATGAGCCGCCATGGCAGACAGGTCCCCACGCGGCTGCGACAGGAACTCGCCTCGATAGGCCATACGTATGTCCGATTTCGCCGGCAAGACATCGGCGGTGTCGGGATCATGCCGACATTGCAGGAGGTCACCAGTATCGACCCGCGCGGCCAAACGCGGGTGTGGATCGCACGCATTCAGGCGATCCCGCCGATCGGCGGGAACCCGGGCTCGATCTCGATCTACTGGGACCCGCCGCTGCAGGAGGTGGCCGCGCAGGAACAGGCACTGGCGGCCGCGCCCAATACCGCGGTCTTCTTTGCGGCCGACGCTCAGCCGCTGGATACCGCTCCGCCGCCACTGCCGCAATCGCTACCGATACAGAGCGCCCCGGCGGCCCCGGCGCCGGGGCCTCAATCGGCGCAACCGTGGATGCTGGTCAGCCGCGACGGAAAGGCAATGCGCGCGGGCGGAAGTCCGCAATATCTGATCGTGGGGATCTGCGGCTTGGTGATCTGTGGCTTGCTGGCTTTTGTCGGACTCCTTCATGGATGGTGTGTCGGCCTGCCAGTTTTCATGGTGCTGTCAATTGCGGCGATAGTCGTGGGCATCACAAAACTGGGTTCGAGGTCAAGGCCCCCCATGGGGCGCCCTGCCAGTCCTGCAGTATCTCTGCCTCCCTTCAGGCCCTCTCCTCCGCCCCTGCCTCCTCCTCTGCCCCGGCAAGATTCGTCCGAAGAGCATATTTGATTTACTCTAACGGCCACTATGGCTTGGGCTGTCGACGTGGCATCGCAGGCATGTCAAAGAAATCCTACCGCACTGCTCCGGAATGCCAAACCAGCATGTGGGTTCGCGTCTTGTTTCGTTAGCGGTCGAGCTTGCTAGTCCGATTTGCAGATTTCGTGATCGATCAACGAACCTTCCGCCCGGTGCATCGTAACATCTAGTGAGGGAACCAGTGGAAACTGATTCCCCACAGACCGGTCGGGTTTCTCCTCCTTTCCCCGACCGGTCTGTGTTTCTATCTATGGAACGGCGCGCTTCGTCGCAGGGCGAGGCGCGTTTTTTTATGCCTTGGGGGAAACATTGTGGCGTAAAAGGGGTTGATTATCCATATCTACGTCGGTACCCTATAGCACCGTAAGTTTTTGTCTGACGGAGGCTGCCCTGACTTGCACCGATTTGCTTCAATTATCGCGGTCCCTGCCGTGATCACCATGCTGTGGTGGCCGATCGACTGGATCAGGCAGCCCGCAGGGGCCGCCGGCGCCAAACCCTCGCGCCTGGCGATGCCCGCCCCGACGCCACCGCCGGCAAAGGATCTCCAGGAAGTCGCGGAACTGGGCAGGGAACTGGGATTGGGGTCCGCTTACGACTCAAAGAGGAACTTCGTGCTCCTGACTCCCGGCGCCAGCGGCTGGGCGGGCCTGACGACGTCCGTGCTCGACAATGTTCACGATCGATTCTGCCAGAGCTTCCTGCAGGCCGGATTCACGCTGCGGCCGCCGGCCGGGGCGCTGACGTGGATCTGTTTTTCCACGCGGGCCGATTTCGACCGCTATGCGCGGATGGCCGACCACAGCGATCTGTGGTGGTCGCGCGGGTACTACTCGACCCGCACCAATCGCGTGGCGATCTTCCGCTGCGGCGACGCGCAGCAGGGCAAAGACCTGACGGAACTGGCTCACGAGGCGGCCCACCAGCTTGCCTACAACACCGGGCTGCAGAAGCGCGGCGTGATGTATCCGGTCTGGATCTCCGAAGGCATCGCCACGAATCTGGAGACGGTCCTGATCTCGCCTTCGCCGCTGACGACGACCAATGCGCGGCGCGCCCAGGCGCTGCGAAATGGGCGGTTCATCCCGCTGGCCGAGTTGACGGCCTGGACGAGCGTTCCGGTCGAGAACGAGCAGGCTACGGAGAACGCCTACGCCCACATCTGGGGCTTGTTTCATTTTCTGATCAACCGCAAACCGGCTGAACTGCAGAAGTACATGGCTGCCCTGAGCCTCATGCCCGCCGGCCGGCGCGGCGGAATGCAGTTGCAGCAGGAGTTCCTGCGCAGCTTCGGCCCATTCAGCGTTGTCGATGCGCAATTCCGCCAGTACGTGACCGCCCTGGGCATGGAAAACAGCATCGCCAGCGGCCCGTCGCAATGAATGAATTTGGCCCTCTTACGTTTATTCCCTTCATCGCATACTGGGATGCCTGTCGGCAGAATCATGCTGCGTCATATTCCCGGCGGTTCTGAGGGCAAACTAGAATAGTGTATGCCGCCTATCCGGCAGCCGGAGGCACGGGGAAGAATCGGGGGACGGCCTTGGTGGCGGTCCGTCCGGCTGTCGGGGCAAAGGGCGGAAAGGAGTTTGTCATGTTTCAGAACACCCGTCTTGTATTTCGCGCCGGCGTTGTAGCCAGCGCGGCGCTGCTCTTGACTTGGGCGGCGTTTTCGTATGGCCAGGCGGCCCAGCCGAACATGCAAGCGCCCGCACCAGGCACGGCCTTGCGGGCTCATGACTTGCTGGGGACCGACGTCAAGAACGACCGGGGAGAGAAGGTAGGCTCGGTGAAGGAAATCGTTCTGACGCCGCAACGCGACCGCGTGGATTACGTGGCGCTTTCGGCTGGCGGCAAGCTGTTTGCCGTCCCCTGGCAGGCCTTCCGGGTCACGCCCGAGCGCAGCCTGGCGCTGAATGTCGAAAAGAATCATTTCGACAACATGCAGGGCTTTGACTCGAGTCATTATCCCTGGCAGGCCAATATGGATTGGCGGAATCGTGCGGCCCAACCCGTGCGCGAGGCGGTTCGCGAGAGGGCCCGTGAGGCCGCCGGCGAGCGGTACACCCAGCGGATGCATCTGCGCAAGGTGAGCGACATCGTCGGGACCGCCGTTCGCGGCAGCGACGACAAGAAGCTCGGCGACATCGAGAACCTGATCATCGAGACCTCGCCGGCGACTGCATCCCCGTCGGCCCAGCCCGCTCCTGCTCCGCAGGCCAATGAGCCGGCCGTTCACGTGGGCGTGGGCCCGGTGAACATCAACGTCGGAACCAAGGGCGCAGCGGCCCCTGCTCCCGCTCCTGCTGCAGCGCAGCCGGCGATGATGAATCAGGGCGAGGGCTTCGTGAGCTTTGCGATCGTGTCGTACGGCGGCGTCCTTGGCGTCGGCGAGAAGATGTCCGCGGTGCCATGGAACGCACTGAACTTTGATACGGCCAAGGATGTGGCCCGTCTCAACGCCACGAAAGAGACGCTGGAGTCGACCGCCTTCGCGAAAGACAGGTATCCTGATTTCACCGATCGACAGTGGGCTCAGGGCGTCTACCAGAAGTACAACACCGAGCCGTATTGGCAGGTGTACGGCTACACCGGCCGGCCCGGCGAGACGACCGACAAGGCATGGCTGCCTGACAGCGATTACAACAACCAGTTCAGTGCCGACAAGATCAGCACGATCACCGGGACCATCGATAGCGTCAGCACGTTCCGTCCGGCGGCCAATGCGACCCCCGGAGAGCGCCTGCGCATCCAGGGCGAGGACGGCAAAGCCTACATCGTCCAACTTGGTCCCCGGAGTTTTGTTGACGCCAAGGGCCTGAACCTGGCCAGCGGCGACAAGATCAGCGTCACCGGCTCTCATGTGGAGATGGAAGGCCGCATGGTGGTCATGGCCACGGAACTGCGCAAGGGCGACCAGACCCTCCAGCTTCGCGACCGGCAGGGCAAGCCGCTTTGGACCGAGCGGGATCTGACGACCCCCTCGCCGTCCAGGCCCTATGATCGCTCGAAGATGGACAGCGATTAACGCCCAATAACGCCTCGCAGCCTGGGGCCGACGTCCCAGGTTGCGACGCTTGAGCGTGACGGAGTTTCCAGGCCCGGCCGGGCGCGATGTCAGACAAACACTCGCGTCCGGCCGGACTGTATTTGGGTGACTTCCTTTCACCTTTGCGACTGGATGGAACTTTGGCAGTGACAAGAGTTGTCCCATTGTCGAAATATATGGTATGGTTGGCTCCGGTCAAGCATCAGCCGCGCCCGTAGCTCAGTAGGATAGAGCGGCGGTTTCCTAAACCGCAGGTCACAGGTTCGAATCCTGTCGGGCGTAGTCCGCCGCAGGCGAACTGGAGCGGAGAGCAGTAGAAAACAGAGAGCAGAAAAGCGGCAGAGCCATAGGCTTCGATTAGCCACCGAATTGCTGCAACATATGTAAGTAAAGCCGCCTTTGTTTCCTGGAACAGGCCGAAAGATATCGCGTCAGCCCAGCGGCCGCCGTGCATATTTTCGGATGGCGGCCACCAGGGCGTCGGAGGGGCCGCTCTTGGTCAGATACTCTGCCGCCCCGGCGTCGATCATCGCCTTGGCCTGCTCTTCCTGCTCGAACATGGATAGGCCGATGATTGGCAGATTGGGCAGTTCCGCGTGTAGAATGCGTGTGGCTTCAATGCCGTTCATGCCTGGCATGGAGATATCCATCAGAACCACGTCGGGATGAAGTTCGCGCACCAGATTGACGGCCGATTCGCCGTCGGAGGCCTCGCCGACGATCACCACGTCCTTCTCGTCACGAAGCAACGAAGCTATCCCCTGTCGCATGACGATGTGATCGTCCACCAGCACGATACGGATCCTGCCCTCGGTGGCTTCTTGATTGGGAGGGGCCATCACCACCGAGACCTGGGCCTTTTGCTGAGTCTGCGATGGCGGCGCCGGCGGCGATGCGGGGGCAATAAGCGTAAAGCGGCTGCCTCGGTTGGGGGCGCTGTCGACCTCGATGGTTCCCCCCAGCAGGCCGAGGCGCTCGCTGATGCTGAAAAGCCCAAAACCGCCCGTGGCGTCCTTGCCGCCAAAAACGCCCGGGTCGAACCCGCGTCCCTCGTCCGACACAGTGATGTGAATCGAGCCGTTCGGCCTGGTCACGCGCACCTTGGTCGATTTTACGCCGGCGTGCTTGACCACGTTGAACAGCAGTTCCCGCGTCGCCTGGAACAGCAGGATAGTGATGTCCTCCCGCAAAGGCCCGGTCAATCCTGGAACGAGCAGGTCCACGGTCAGGCCGTGCTTGTCCTGCATCCATCGAACCAGCCATTCCAGCGCCGGAATGAGGCCGCCCTCCTGCAGAATGGGCGGGCTCAACTCGGCCGTCAGGGACCGGGAAGTCTCGATGGAGTCATCGATCAGTTCACTGACGTCCGACACGGCCTTGCGCGCATCCTCGCCGACGGCACGCTCCAGCACGGCCAGGCGGAACTTGGCGCCCACCAGCAGTTGCTGGAGCCCGTCATGGAGCACTTGCGCCAGGCGGCCTCGTTCCCGCTGCTCGGTCAAGGCCAGTTCGGAGGCGAGGCTTGCCAGTTGTTTGGAGCGGTGCTGCAGTTCGGAAGTCCGCTGCGCAACCCGCTGCTCCAGTTCCTCTTTGGCCTTGCGCAGGGCCTCCTCAGCCTGCCGCAGCTTGGTGGAATCGAAGTAGTAGCAGACGACGCCGTATTGGCCGTCCGGCAGCGTCATGCGATGCAGCTCCCACTCGTAAGATTCCACAGTTTGCTCATCGTTGCGCGGGTTCGTGAAACGCGGGGAGAAGTAGGGTTCGCCGGTTTCAAGCGTGTGGCGGAAGTGGGCGATGATCTCGGCGGCGACGGGGTCGGGCCAGAGGGTGCGCATAGCCTCGGAGAAGTCGCGTCCGATCAAAGGCCGCACGTTCCGGAATGCTCCATCCTGCGACCTCGCATTCATGTGCGCGATGTGGAACCGGGAATCTATGATATAGATGCCGAATGGAGCGCGATCGACCAACTCTGATAACGTCTTCTGGCTCCGGCTGACCTGCTCCTCGGCCTGCTTGTGGGCGGTGACATCGATGAACGCAGCGATGGCTCCGGCAGATTGGCCTTGAGCGTCCAGCACCGGGACAACATCTCCCAATAGGGAATGAACGGCGCCGTCATCAAAATGGAAGTCGATGGCGTAGTCGAGGAGTTCCCGCCCGGTTCGCGCCACGACCTGGATAGGCATCTGCTCGGGCTCAAGTTCAACGCCATCATGGAATATCCGGTAGTGCGCCAATTGCTCAGGGACCGCCCCGATCCTGGACATGTCTGTACCCCGCGAGAATTCGACGGCCGCTTGGTTGCCCGTGATCTGCCGGCACTCCCGGTCGGATGCGATCCAGATGATCGCTGGAGCAGCATCCAGCACGGCTTTCAATTGGGTTGACTGAGACTGTGCGTGTTCCTCGCTTTCCCGCAGCGCGGCAGTGCGCTGGGCAACGCGCCGTTCAAGCGTGCTGTTCATCTCCTGAAGCAGGGCTTCTGCCTTTCGGCGCTGGGCGACCTCGGCCTGGATCTCCCTGTTGGCCTGAGCCAGTTCCCGCGTCCGCCGGCGGACCAGCCACTGCTGGACAATGGCAAGGCTCGCCAGGACGATCAGGGTGACTACCGCCCACTTGAAATAAGGCAGCCACCGCTGCCAGGGTTCCTCGACCACCAGCCATCGCCGGTAAATCCTGTCGTAGGCGCCGTCGGCCTTGGCCAGGAGCAGCCCCTGGTTGAGTTTCTCCACCAGTTCCCGATTGCCCTTTCTGACGGCGAATGAGAAGACCCTACTGTAATCGGGGATCGCCGGACCGGCCTCGATGCCGCTGATGCCGAACTGCTCCATCTCGATCGTGCCGACGAGCTTCGAGCACAGGAAGGCGTCGTGGCGGCCCGACGCCACCAGGCGCAGGGCTTCGGGGATCGACCCCACCGGGATCACCTTGCCCGAGAAATGGTGTTCGATCAGTTCATGGTGTGCGGCATCGGATTGAAGGACGACGATTTCCTTGCCCGCGGCGGCCGCGAGGTTCGGCAGGTCCGGCTGCCCCTGGCGCCGGAAGAAGGCGTCAAAGGTCTGAGTGTGGGGCAGGCTGAAATCGACCAGCGGCTCGCGCCCGCTCGTGCGCGCTACGACAGGAAGGACATCAAATCGCCCGCTCTGAAGCCCGCTCCATACCTCGTCCCAGGGGGCAGGGGTGAACTCCAGACGCATGCCCATCTTGTCTGCCACTGCTTTGAGCAGGTCCACGCCGAAACCGACAGGTCTTCCATCCGGGTCTGTAAAGCAGTAGGGACGGAAATCCAGCTCGCTGGCTGCACGAATTGCCGGCGGCTCAGCGGCCACGGCGGAAACGGCTAACGCAGCAAAGAGGACGCCGGCCAGAATTATCCGTATCCAGGACATACAACGAACTGAAAGCAGTAGCGATGATGCCGTCATGGCGTGGCGCTCTGAGGGCGGAAGGTTATGGGAATGGCTTTGCCATCGCGGAGGAGTAATCCATCGCGTTGGCGCCGTGATGTCTCAATTATCCAAATAGGTAGCGTTGGCCAATCATCCCTTCGGGTTTGTGGCAACGAGGTGGCTAAGTATCGTACAAGGCTACTGCAAATATGTGGTGACGAAAATAGGCAATTGTTCTGAAAATGGCATGGGGGAAATACCTAGGCAGCGACAACGGAAAATCTCGGTCATTCCACCAGGAACACGTGAGTGGGGGTCGGGGGGCGATTGCCGTTGTCGTAGTTGATGGTCACGGCTCCGTTGCCGGTCATACGTAGCGTGTCGACGATCAGTTGCGCCCCGAGCGTGTCGCCGTTGCCCGAGAGCGTCAGTTGGCCGCTGGGAAGGTAGACGGCGCCGTCGACGGCCATGCCCCCGGTGCCGCTGAGGGTCGCGGCGTTGTGATTGGCCCTGTCCTGAAAGAATGCGATGCCCTGGTAGGTGTCGGCCCCGGCGTACGCGTTGACGGCTGGGTCCGGCGGGGTAATCGTGGCCGAGGCGTTGCCCGTCAAATTCAGCCTGGCCGATCCCTTGAGGTAGACCATGACACCGTTGGCGGTGATGCGGCCGTTGCCGCTGGCCTGCAGACCGGCGCCGTCGAGAACATAGATGCCCGGGTTGAGCGTGATGGTGGAATTGGCCGAGAGGGTGATACCGCCGGCGTAGTAGCCCGGATTAATTGTGACCGACGCCTTGCTCGACAGCGAGACCGCGCCCAGATTGGGACCTATCGGGGGCCCAGGCAGGTCGGCCAGGGGATCGGCAATGAAGTCGGCCCCGCTTCGAAGCGTGCCATCGACTCCGCTGCTGCCGGTGAACCGCGCCTGGCCGACGATGTTGACGTTGTCCGCCTCGAAGCGTGCATTGCCCGAGCCGGTGGCGCCCGATCCGGAATCGCTGTCGACCTGGATGTCCCCGCCGCTGACTTTCAGCCTTCCGTTGCCGGTGGCCGTCAGCGCGCCGGGGGCGTGCGGGTTGAGCACCAGGACTGCCGGCGCGGCGGTGAGGCTGGCCGACATGGCGATGGCCCGGCATCTCAGGTTGGCCTGGGAGATTCCGATCAGGCTGGCAAAGGCCAGCGGCAGCGGTCCGTCGGGGGAGCCCCCGTCGCGCCGCGTGAGGACCTTGACGGCGTTGGGCGAGATCAGCGTGGGCGCGAAGGTGCGCGTGGTCTGATCGTATCGCCCGATCACGACGTCGCCGACAGGGTCATTGGACCCGTTTGGATTGACCCGGACGGGCGTACCGGCGGCCGCATTGGCCAGCGATATCCGCACCGCCTGGGCGCGGGCCTTGTTAGCGTCTTGCTGGACGAACTGCGCCCCGGCCAGACTGCCCGCGTCGGCGGCGTTCTGAAGCTGGGCCGTCACCAGGTGAATGCAGGCCCAGTCGCACACCAGGGCCGCCAGGCCCAGAAAGATCACGATCAGCAGGACGACCCAGACCAGCACCATCCCCGCCCGTCGCGGTTTGGAGAAAAATGAAAACAGCCTCTCCCGTAGCATGTGCCCCCCCCCTCCCTACGCCCCCGCGATTCGCTTGCACCGATTATATGCACCCTGTCGCCGCGTTACCCAAGCCGGATCTCAATTATTCGACCAGGCGAACCCGCGACGCCGGCGGGGCTATCTCGACGCGGGCAACGTCGAAATGCTCGGCCGTGCCCTTGGGGCTGGTCGGATTGGGATCGATCGCCCTGATGGCGAACGACGAGACCCGCAGGTTGGGCAGGCCTTCCAGGCTGGCGAAATTCACCGCCCAGACGCTGTTGCCCAGATTGGTGAAGGCGCTGGAACATCTGTGGCCGGGGCCTATGAACTTGTACGCCATTTGCGTTCCATCCTCCAGGGCGATCGCCAAGTCGATGGCATCGGTGTCTCCGAACTTGGACAGAACCAGTTTTACTCCCTGCGCCTTGACGGAAACCTGGTCCGATATCGCGAATTGCAGTTCCTCGTCCACGTGTGGCGGGCCGTTGGCGATGCCCGAGGCCGGGCCGGTTCCGCCGGAGACCTCCTTGCTCCCCTCGATCTTCGCCAGGCCGCCGCTCAGCACGCGCTGGCCGGTGACGGTGCTGATCGTGAACGCGCGCACGCCCAGGCCTTCGTCGCACCCGTCGGGCAGGCCCTTGCCTTCCGGGGCGATATAGATAGCGGCGGCCTTGAAGTCATTGGGGACCGGAAAGCCCGGGGGGAAACTCAGGGTGTCCATGTGCGAAGTGGCGGTGATGGTCATCAGCAGCGGGTCGCTGGAGGTGCCCATTCCCGCCTTTCCGCTGCGCTGCACCCACAGGATGCTTCCCACGCCGGTCTGGGGACTGGTGATCAGCTTGCCGGCAATGTCCGGCGTGACCGTACTGCCGGCATTGAGTTCGGTGGCCGCGAATCCCAGGGCCCCGGGCGTAAACTTGATGATGGCCTGTGTGTCGTCGCTGAGCACGGCCACGGAGTGGGCGGTGACATCCGTCTTATCCACGCCAAGAATTCCGGCAAAGAACAGCGGCAGGGCGTCGCCGTTGCTGCCAAGGCGGTGGGCGATGACTTTGACGGCGTTGGGGGCCGACAGCGTAGCGGTGAACTGGCGCGTCGCGCGGCTGTACTGCCCGATCACGACATCGCCGGCAGCGCTGTTGGACGTGTTGGGGTCGACCCGCACGGGCGTATTTGCGGCATAATTGGCCAGGGCCACCCGGACCGCCTGGGTTCGCGCCTTGTCGACGTCTCGAGTGACGAACTGGGCGCCGGCCAGGCTGGCGGCGTCGGCGGCGTTCTGGAGCTCGGTCGAGACTACGCGGATCCAGGCCACGTCGCACGCCAGTGCGGCCAAGGCCAGAAAGAGCACGATCAACAGGGCCGTCCAGACCAGGGCCAGACCGGCTCCCGATTTTGGCCGACCGTTAGTTCGCCTGGGCGCTTGTATTCGATGTGCCATGCGAGCTCTCCTTAAATGTTCATGCGGGCAGGCCGGCAGGCCTGCCTCTATTTGTCCTTTTTCCGGGGCGTGGATTGCGCGCAGTCCTTCGTCTCCTCGGGCGGGGCCATCTCCCGGCGGCGAAGCTCCTCGGCGATGGCGCATTCTCTCTTGGCCCGCAGGGTGTCATTGCGCGACTGGGCGATCACGGCGATGTTCGTGTGCGCGTCGCTCTGTGCGAGGATCTTCGTGTAGATCGACAGTGCCTCTTCGTAGCGTCCCTGCATGGCGATGGCCATCGCCAGGTTCCCCTGATATCGCGTGTTTCCCGGCGCGGCGGCCGCCGCCTGGCGGAAGACGGTTTCGGCGGCGTTGTATTGGGTTCGGAAGATCCAGCACACGCCCAGGTCGTTCAGGAGCACCGGGTCATTGCGGGCATTCATGAGTCCTTGCTGCAGGGTCGTGATGGCCACGTCGACGCGGCGATGGCGCATGTGCAGTTCGGCCAGTTCGACGTACGCCTCGCTGCACTGGGGGTACTCCTGGACGATCTTGTCGAGGACGAACTGCCCCTTCTGGTCGCGTCCCTGGGCGATCAGGATGCGGGCCATGGCCAGCAGCGTCCTGGCCGAAGGCGGGCGCTTGGCGCCACGGACCCATTCGCTCTCGTCCTTCTCGGGGTCATAGTTCATGCCGCCCTGGGCGGGCATGTTGCACCCGGCAAAGATCGCCGGCCAGATCGCGATGAGGCCGCAGAGAAAAGCAGTTCCGGCACGATTGCAGTTCATGGTTGTTCTCCGCTGACAGGTTTTTGTTTCATTTCGGTCGCCAGTCGTTCGGCGTCGGCGGCGAGGATGACGAAGACGCGGTCGCTGGGCATGCCGTCGCCGCCGGGCGGGGCCTGGTCGACGCCCACGCGTTTGATGTCGACGCCGCGATCGGCGAGCGCGTCCAGCACTTCCTGGACGCGCGTCTCATACAAGGCGGTGGATTCGTCGCCACGCCGCATCGCCAGGCGCCCCGGGGCCCATCGGAAGTGGTCGGCCAGCACCGCCACGTCGCGCTGGCCCAGCGGGCTGAGGAGGTGGCTGTTGATTTCGAAATGGTAGGGGTACAGCGCGCTCTGGCGGACGATGGCGTTGCGGACGGCCTGGTCGTCGGCCGCCTTGACCGACCAGGCGTCGACGACGGCCGGTCCGCTCTCGGGGCCGGCGATAGCCAACTCCTCGCAGCACGTGGTGGCGGGGTGATCGGGGCCACAGCCGGCCAGGCAGGCTCCCAGCAGCAGCGAAATTGTCAGGCAGTATTTCATAAAACGTCTCCGGGTTAGATGGCGATCATTTCAGCATCATCCTGGCGATGGTAATGCTGGCCGGTCCGACGGACACGACGAACACGGCCGGGAAGATGAACAGGATCATGGGCACGACCATGGCGACGGCGAGTTTTTCGGCGCTTTCCTCGGCCATCATGCTGCGGTTCTCCCGCATGGTGGTGGCGAAGGTCCGCAGGGCGTCGGCGATGCTGGTTCCGAACCGCTCGGACTGCACCAGCACGGCCACCAGGCGCCGGATATCGTCGACGCCGGTGCGGTCGGCCAGGTGGCGCATGGCCTCGACGCGCGCGGCGCCCAGGTGCATCTCGAGATTGGTCAGGGCCATCTCGTCTGCCAGGATCGGGCAGACGCGGCGGATTTCGCCGGAGACCATGTTCCAGGCCAGATCCAGACCGATGCCGGCCGTCACGCACACTTCCATCAGGTCCACCGCGTCGGGGAGGTGGCGGCGCACGCTTCGCGCGCGACTGCGGCGGCGTGAGGAGAGCACCGCGTCGGGCACGAAGAACACGGCCATCATCGCCAGCAGGAAGATCAGCACCGCCACCCCCCGCGGCAGGGAGGTGCAGAAGATCAGCAGCGGCAGCAGGCCCACCGCGGCCGCCAGCAGCAGGAGCTTGGCGCCCATGTAGACCGTCGGGGCGTGGGGCGAATAGTAACCCGCCAGAGACAGCCGTTTGCGCAGGCGCTGGGACGGCGAGCCCATCGAGGCCAGCGCGCCCAGCAGGTTCAATGCCCGCAGGGGCGTCGACAGGGCGGGGGCGGGGCTGTCGCCATCCATCTCTGCCCGCTGCAGCACGCGCTGCGAGACCCGGCGGCGGCGCGACACGCGCACGACGAGGATCGCCCAGCCCAGGGCCAGCACCGTCAGAAGCGTCAGGAAGAAAGCCAGGAACGGATACATGTGCGTAGGTCCTTATCAGTACCGCAGGCGGATCATCCGGTTCATCATCCACATGCCCAGCAGCACGCTGACGCCGGCGCCGCAGAGGAGCAACTGCCCCGGCGTGGTGCTGTAGAGCAGGTCCATGTACCTGGGATTGAGAATGCTCAGGACCGCCAGCAGCACGAACGGCAGGGCCACGAGGATTCGCTTTCCGAATTGCGTCTGCGCCGTAAGGATGCGCACGCGCCGGCTGAGGCGGATGCGGTCGCGGATGACCAGGCTCAACCGCTCCATCATGTCGGCGAGGTTTCCGCCGCTGCGCATCTGGATGACCACCGACGTGGCGAACAGGTGCATGTCTTCGCTGGGCGAGCGCGAGCCGACGATGTGGATGGCGTCTTCAAGACTCAACCCCATGGCCTGCTGCTGGCAGATCTCGCCGAAGACCGGGCCGACCGGGTCGCCAATCTCCTCGCTGACCAGTTGGAACGCCCCGACCAGCGGGTGCCCCGCCCGCAGCGACCGCGTGGCCAACTCCATCGCGTCGACGAACTGCAGGTCGAAAAGGTTCTCGCGCCGGTTGACGCAGCGCCTCAGGTACGCCCAGAGCACCAGCAGCACGGCGATGAGGCCGCACACGCCCCCCAGCAGCCGCCCCGTGGTGGCAAAGACCAGCAGGAACGCCCCGGCGCCTATTCCCGCGGCCATCGGCAGCAGGGCGATGGCGGGGGTGCGCCATCCCGCCTGGAGGCGCATCTGCTCGATGCGTCCGAGCGGCCCGCTCTGCTGGGGCATCCTGGGAACGACGATCGTGGCCTCCTTGCCCTCGTGCCAGATGCGCAGCGTCCGGGTAGAACCGTTGCCCTCGCCGGGGATCAGCCCCAGGCGTTGCAGGACCTTGTTGGCCAGCTTGCGTCGCCGCAGGTGCCATCCCAGCAGCGCCACGATCCAGGCCGAAATCATCACCAGGAACGCCCCGATGCCGATGGCCCAGCGTGCCGTGTCCAAAGCCGAGTTGCTCACGCCAAGAGGCATTTATGCATCCTTTCGCGGCTGGAGTTTGCGATGTGCGAACAGGGCGTCGGCGAGGTGGATGCCCTCGGCTTCGAGCTTGGCCATCACCCGAGGTCGCACGCCGCAGGCCTCGAAATAGCCCTCGGCGGATCCGCTTTCGTCGACGCCCGTCTGGACGTAGCGGAAGATATCGTTGAGGCAGATGATCTCGCCTTCCATGCCGACGACCTCGGCGACATTGGTGACGCGCCTGGCCCCGCCGGTCAGCCGACCCAGGTGCACCAGCAGGTTCAATGAGGCGGCCATCTGCTGGCGAATGGCCTCGACGGGGAAGTTCAGCCCGGCCATGGCGACCATGTTCTCGACGCGGCGCAGGGCCTCGCGCGGATTGTTGGCGTGGACGGTGGTCATCGATCCCTCGTGGCCGGTGTTCATGGCCTGGAGCATGTCGAGGGTTTCGCCGCCGCGCACCTCGCCGATGACGATGCGGTCGGGCCGCATGCGCAGCGAGTTTCGCAGCAGGTCTCGCTGCGTGACCTGCCCCTTGCCCTCGATGTTGGGCGGGCGGGTCTCGAGCCGCACGACGTGCTCGCGCTGGAGTTGCAGTTCGGCGGCGTCTTCGATCGTCACGACGCGCTCGGTGGCGGGGATCCACTTCGACAGCGCGTTGAGCAGCGTGGTCTTGCCCGCCCCCGTGCCGCCGGAGATCAGCACGTTCGTCCGCGCCCGCACGCACGCCTGCATGAACGAGGCCATCTCCCCGGTCAGGGTTCCGATGCTGATGAGCCCGTCGATCTCGATGGGGCACGTGCCGAAGCGGCGAATGCTCAGCGCCGGCCCGTCCAGCGCCAGCGGGGGGATGATCGCATTGACGCGCGAGCCGTCGAGCAGGCGCGCGTCGAGCATCGGGCTGCTCTCGTCGATGCGACGCCCGACTTGCGAAGCGATGCGCTGGATCACCTGCATGAGGTGGTCGTTGTCGCGGAATGAGACGTTGACGTTCTCCAGCACGCCGCGACGCTCGATGTAAACCTTGCTCAGCCCGTTGACCAGAATGTCGCTGACGCCCGGGTCGCGCAGCAGGTCCTCGATGGGACCCAGGCCGAAGATCTCGTCCAGCAGCTCGTACACCAGCCGCCGCTTCTCCGGCGCCGACAGCGGGTAGTGCTGCTCGCTGAGCAACTGGTTGACCCGCCGCGTGCACTCCTCGTGCAACTGCGGCATCGACATGCGCCGCGCGGCCATCAGATCCATCGTCTCCAGCAGCCGCCGGTGAACGGCGGTTTTGACCTGCTGGAACTCGGGGGCGGCCGTGTCTTTCGCCGCCGTCTGCGAAGCGTGTTGTGCGTTATACGCCATGCGTCATCGTGCTCCGTCTCAGGAATGTCCGGGACTGGCGAGAGTTTCCATCAGCCGGCGCAGGTCCTTGCGAAGGGGCGAGAGCGGTGCGGCCTTGGCCAGCGGCTCGCCCAGGTCGAAGCTCCGCGCGGCGCGGCGAAAGTCGTTGGCCAGCATGACCACCTCGTCGGTTTCCATGACGCGCCGCACCTCGTCCATCTTCACCGACGCCCCCTTGGTCCGGTGGCGGTTGACCACCGGCACGATCCGGGCCGGATCCACCCCGCGCCCCAGCAGCGCCGCGCGAAGGTCGTGCGCCATGCGAACGTCCTTCACGCGCATCTGCATCACGATCAGCACCGCCTTGCTCGACAGCGCCAACTCCGCCGCCACCGCCGCGCCCACGCGCGGGGCGTCAACTACTGTCAGCGGATACGCCCAGCGGCAGGCGGTCATCGCGGCGCCGGTGCAACCGAAATCGACCGGCGCCGGGGCGGCAAGGTCCACCGTCGCCGGGCTCAGCAGGACGTGCAGGCCATCGACATAAGCCCGCGCGCTGGAGCGGACCAGGTCGCGGTCGACCTTCTTGCCCGGGGCCATCGCGCTGGCCAGGCCGTACTCGCCGCTGACGTTCAGGCACGTGCCCACGCCCCCGTACGCCACGTCCATGTCCACCAGCAGCACCGGTCCCTTGCCCGCCAGGTGCAGCTCGTAAGCGAGATTCACCGCCACGGTCGTGGCGCCGCAGCCGCCGGCGGTCGAGAGGACCGTCAGCACCGAGCCCTCGGCGACGGAGCTCTTGCCCACGCGCGGCAGCAGGCGCTCCAGGACGCCCTGCAGCTCCGCGGCGATGTGCTCCTTTCGCAGAAAATGCCTCGCGCCGGCGGCCATCGAGTCCAGCATCAACTGCTCGCTCCAGGCGCTGGAGACGACGACAAAGCAACTGTCGGTGAAGCGGCCTGTCAGCGCCGCCAGGTCCGACAGCAGGGCCTGGTGCTCGGCGTCGATGTCGACGACGACCGCGGCGGGTCGCCCGGCGGCGAGGCGGCGGCTGATCTCTTCGGGTCCCTGGCAGCGGGTGAAGACGATTGAGTGTCCCTGGCCGTTGAAGGCTCCGCTCACCGCGTTGGCGATGGCGTCGTGGCGAGTCAGGATGATGACATTTTCCGGGGTCATTGGCACAGACCTCAGCGTGCGGGTTGCGTCGCGGACGCGGGCGCGGCGGGCGGGCAGAACTCGGCCCTGCTGGCGGGGGACTGCTGTCCGTGCCGCTGCCAGGCGCCGGGCCCGACCAGCCGGTTGAGACCCTGTCTCTTGAGCCACTGGATTTCCTCGTCGGCGGCCTTGGGCGGAACCTTCGCGGTGCCCTCGAGCTTGCCCAGGCAGTACAGCTCCCAGTCATTGACGACGGTATGGGTGTCGCCGGGCAGGGGCGGGGTGACGTCGAGGGGCTCGACGAGCGAGGCCGTCACCAAAACCATCAGTTCCGTTTCGCCGCTGGTATGGCGGACGGATCGCGCCAGGGCGCCCAGCACGGGGACGTCGCCCACAAAGGGAATGCGCGCGTTGCGCGCCGTGATCGCGCGGCTGATCAGCCCGGCCATGGCGAAGGTCTGGTTGCTCCGCAGTTGCAGGGTGGTTTCCGCCCGGCGCGTCCGCAGCGAGGGGATGCGGAAACCCTGCATTTCGACCGCCCCGGCGTCGGAGAGCTCGCTGACTTCCGGCGCGACGAAGAGGCGGATGCTGTTGTCGCCCAGGACGGTGGGGCGGAACCGCAGCCGCACGCCGAACTGACGGTACTCGATGGTGATGCTCGTGCCGCCGCCGGTGCTGGTGCCCTGCACCACGGGGATGGGATACTCCCCGCCGGCGAGGAAGTTGGCCTCTTCGCCGCTCAGGGCGACCAATGTCGGCTCGGCCAGGATGCGCAGGTACTGGTTTTCGGCCAATGCCTGGAGGAAGAACTGGAAGTTCCAGTCCGGGAACCCGCCGAAGAGCGTCACATTGGGGCTGGGGAAGACGTCGGCGTTGAAGGTGAAGGGGATGTTGTTGGCCGCGTTGACGCCCTTGGCGGGCCCGACGGCCATGGGGACCAGCGCCCCGCCCTGGTCGGGTCCGATCTGCATGCCGCCGAAGAAGTCGTCGCCGCCGTCAAAGACATTGAGCCCCAGGGCGCGGACCGCCGTGCGGCTGACCTCGGCCACGCGCACGTGCAGCATCACCTGCTGCACGCCGGCCAGGCGGGTCATGTCGACGTGCTTGACGCCGCGGGCGTCGAAGTAGCGGCGGATCTGGACGGCCTCTTCGGCCCGGGTGACGCGTCCATCGATGGTGACGGCCCCGGCGCTCTGGGTGATATTAAGGACCGCGCCGGGAAACAAGGTCTTGAACTGCTCGCGGATATCGTTGAGGTCCAATACCACGTCGACGCGGGCTTTCTCGAACACCTCGTCGTCGCGCCAGAGAATGACGTCGGTCGATCCGACCTTCTTGCCCTGCAGCAGCACCTGGTCAGGCGAGAGCACCTGCACGCCGGCGATCTTGTCGTCGGTGACGGCCACGCGCTTGACCGGCCAAGGGGCCTTGACCACCAGCGACTTGCCCAGGTCGACGGAGTAGATCTTCTCCGGCGCCGCCTGGGGTGGTTTAACCGGGGCATTCTCCTGGCCCAAGGCCCATTGCACGGCAAGAGCGCCCACGATAACGACAATAAGATGCGTTCTGGTTTTAGCTTTGCCCACCATGTCCCTGGCTCCCGGCTGAACGTGTGTCGATACCCAATTCTGACGCGACAACCCAATCGGCTGCATATTCTATGCCCCGCTGTTCAGTATTCCCCCGATCGACTTTCAAAAAAAGTCCGCCCCGGTCATCGTATTAGATGACAGGCTTTCGCCCCCGGCCGGGTGAACTTGGGCGAAATCCTGAATTTATCCCTGGGCGGGCTGGCGGCGGGCATATAGTCATCACGAATGAGCAGGGCGAGTGTGCCCGGCATGTCAGTTTGGGAACGGGGTCTCTGCCTAACCTTTAAGGGAGAACGTCAATGGAAGCGATCAGGAAGTTGATCAAAGACGAGCAGGGTCTGGAGACGGTCGAATACGCCATCATCACCGGGCTGATCGTCGCGGCCACCATCACCGCCATCGGTCTGCTGGGGGCGTGGGTCACCAAGCAGTTTGAAACCGTCAACTCCAGCGTCGGCGCCTGATGGCATCATGATGTGGACGACGCTGTGGGTGCAAGGCAACGCCTCGGCACAGTGGGCGGTGGTAATTGTCGCCTCGGCAGTTGGGGCCGCCTGTGACGTGAAGAGCAGGCGGCTTCCCAACGCGCTGACGGCGCCGCTGCTGGCCGGGGCGTTGGCCTGGTCGGCCTGGACGGCAGGATGGTCCGGCCTGGGCGATTCGCTCTGTGCCTGCGCGCTGATGGCGTTGCCGTATCTGCTGCTGTTCTACCGCGGCGGTGGCGGTGGCGGCGACGTTAAGATGATGGGCGCCCTGGGCGCCTGGCTGGGTTTGGTCAACGCCATGGTGGCGCTGGCTGCGGTAGCGCTGGCCGGCGTCGCCATCGGCGTTGCCTATGCCCTGCGAAAGCGGGCCCTGCGGCAAGTGACGGCCCGCGTGGCTGTCATGGCGGCGGAGTTTGCACTGAGCCCTCCGGCTGCCGGCCCCGCTCAGGACCTGACCGAGGCCGCCCAGGGGGCGGTGCTGAAGATGCCTTATGGACTAGCGATATTCACCGGGGTGCTGGCGGCTGCGGGGGCCGTTGCACTGTATCGAGCAAGCTGAGTAGCATGGGCATCTTGCCCATGCTATGGGTTTTGAGACAGTTTCCAAAAGCTAGGGAGGACATCTCATGAAGATGCCGATTGTCATTTTGATGGTTGTGGGATTGCTGGCGGCCACGGGCGTGGCCCTGTTGTTTGCGTATGCGCCCTTCTTCAATACCAAGACCAAGGCGCCGATCGATCAAGCGACGATCGTGGTGGCGTCGCAGACGCTGTCGGCCCGCACTGTCGTCACGGATAAGATGATCCAGACGCGGACGGTTCCCACGGCGGCCATGCCCAAAGACTCGCTGCGCGATCCGGTGCAGTTGATCGGTCGGGTGTTGCTGGTGTCAATGGAACCGGGGCAGGCGTTTACCTCGGCGGCCTTCGCCCCGGAAGGCTCGGGGGCGCAGATGGCGGCTGCCTTGCCCCAGGGCAAGCGGGCGATGTCGTTTCCGGTGGTGGGCTCGTCGGGCCTGCGAGGGCTGCTGTATCCCGGTAGCGTCGTGGACGTCCTGGCCTCGATGTCGTACGACGGCAGCGGCGACGCCATGTCCGTGACGCTGCTGGAGGGCATCGAGGTGCTGGCCGTCGAGGCCAAAACGGTCTATGCCTCCGACGAGACCCCGGAGACGAAGAAGGCCGCCGGCCCCACGCTGGACCGCATGACCGTCACGGTTCTCGTCGACGGCGAACAGGCCCAGCGCCTGCAATTGGCCATGAAACACGGGACGCTGTCGCTGGCCCTGCGCAACCCGCTGGACGACCGCAATCCCGGCGCCAAGCCTACCCATCTGATGGCGATGCTGGGGCGCAATGAACCGGCCGTCAAGCCCGCGCCCACTCCGCCGCCGGCGCCGGTAATCGTCGCGGCCAAGCCCGCACCCGTCCCGCCGGCCTGGGAAACCACCGTGATCCGCGGGACCGACGTGCAGAAGATCAGTTTCCCGGTCAAGCCTTCGCAGGAGCCCGCCACGAACGATGAGAAAGATGATTCGGACGCCCCCTGATGGGGTCTGATCCCAGAGAGGCCCCAAAAGGAAGAAGGCACGGAGCGGCCGCAGTTCGGTCGCTTCGTGCCTTCGGTCTATAGATTCCACGTCTATTCCACTAACCGGAGAGCCCGATGACCCGCGATGGCTGAAGGCTCGACACTATCGTGAAGCACTCCAGACTTGCTAATCTTCCTCGCGCCGCATCGTCACTTCGGCCGTCAGCGTTTTGCCCTCGGTCGGGATGATAATGCCCGAGGAAATGTCCGCCATGGGCACGGTGATTCGGACGGTGGCATCGCGGTCGGCGGCCCCGGGCGGCGTGACACTGGCCGTCACGTTGAACGTGGCGTTAATGCCCGACAGGCGTTCCAGGGCGACGGTCCGGGCCTGGTCGACGGTGGCGTCGTAAACGGCCAGCCTTCGTGCCCCCTCGCGGGCGGCGTTGGTCATCTCGCCGCGGACGTAGAACTGGATGCTGTATTCGATGATTCCGAATGTCAGCAGCAACAACAGTGGCAGCACCAGCGCCATCTCGACGCAACTTAGGCCTCGACGTTTCTTGCGATTCGCCAACATGGACATGGCTTAGGACCCTTCTTCCTGCAAGTGGAGCGTTTTATCAGATCATATGCCCCTAACCCGGCCCGGCCGGGCAATTCCTTCGCGAAATTGGCATGGTCCAGGCAAGCGTTAGTGCGGTTCGGTTGGGGCGAGTTTGGGATTGAGCCATCCCCCGTCGCTGGCGACCAGGTCGTCGGCCTGGGAGGGGCCCCACGCTCCCGGGCGGTAGGGCAGGGGAGGGCTGTGAGAGCCCAGCACCGGGTCGATAACGGACCACGCCGCCTCGATCGAATCGACGCGGGTGAATAGTCCGCCCCTGCCGGCCATCGCGTCGCCCAGCAGCCGCTCGTAGGGCATGAGCTCGTCGCTCTGCTCGTCGAGCATGAACAGCTCACGCTGCTCGCCGATGAACTGCTCTCCGGCTCGCTTGATTCTTGCGGCCAGGGCGATCGCCGAGCCCGGCGAGATGCGAAACCGCACGTAGTTCGTGCGCCCGATCTCGGCCGCCGAATCGGCAAAAAGCGCCTGCGGCGGGGCCTTGAACACCACCAGGACCTCGGTGGCCGTCACCGCCATCCGCTTGCCGGAGCGGAGATACCATCGCACGCCCTGCCACCGCCAGGAATCGATGAAGAGCCTCAAGGCGCAGAAGGTCTCGACATCGGAGTCTTTGGCCACGCCGGCCTCGTCGCGATAGCCCTCGTACTGGCCGCGGACGACGTCCTCCTGTGTCAGCGGGCGCATCGCCTTGAAGACGTTAAACTTGCCGCTGTGCAGCGCCGCGAAGCCTCGATACGCCGGGGGCTCCATCGCCAGCAGCGAGACCACCTGGAAGAGATGGTTCTGCACCACGTCGCGCAGGCAACCGGCCGATTCGTAGAAGGCCCCGCGCCCGTTGACGCCGAAGGCTTCCGAAAGGGTGATCTGCACACTGGAGATGTAGTTACGGTTCCAGATCGGCTCGAGAAACGAGTTGGCGAACCGAAAGTACAGGATGTTCATGATGGCTTCCTTGCCCAGAAAGTGATCGATGCAGAAGATCGAATCCTCGGGAAACACCGACCGCAGAACGGCGTTGAGCTGCTGGGCCGACGCCAGATCGCGCCCGAAGGGCTTCTCGACCACCACGCGGGCGTCGCCGGTGCACCCGGCTGCCGCCAGACCGCGAACGACCGTGTCGAACAGGCTGGGGGGAATCGCCAGGTAGTGCAGCGGACGGCGGGCGCCGGCGAGTTCTTCTCGCAGGCGGGCGAAGGTGGCCGCGTCGCGATAGTCGCCGTCGACGTATCGCAGCAGAGAGGCCAGCTTGGCGAAGGCGGCTTCGTCGAAGTCGCCGCGATGGACGAGGCTGTCTCTGGCGCGGTCCTTAAGGCGGTCGAGGTTCCATCCGGCCTTGGCCACGCCGACCACCGGAACATTCAGCGCCGAGCGGCGCACCATCGATTGAAGGGCCGGGAAGATCTGTTTGTACGCCAGATCGCCCGTGGCCCCGAAGAAGACCAGCGCGTCGGATTGAGCTTCTGACATAAGGTTCGCGTCCTCTTATGGGAATTGTATGACGCTGGATAGAACGGCAGATGGTTTGGTGTTATTATCAGGTCATAGGATCGCGGAAAATTCCAAAATACAAACCGCAAGATACAAACAAGCCTCAAGATAATAGGGAACCAAAAACCACAAACAAGAACGGCAGGGACCCGGTCGTCTGTGGTTTTGTTCAACTTGTAGTTTGTGGTTTGTGATTTGGCATCGAGGGAGTTTCTTTATTGTCTGCGTTTGTCTGGAATCTTGATCCGGTGCTGATCGACTTTGGGCCTGTCCAGATTCGCTGGTACGGGCTGATGTTCGTCATCACCCTGGGCGTGGCCTACTGGTTCTGGCGGCGGCAGATGGTACGCGGCGGACACAGCGCGGCCTTGGCCGAGAAGTTCCTCGTCTGGGGCGTGGTGGCCACCTTCGCCGGC
>JAJFVE010000047.1 GCA_021371965.1 Planctomycetaceae bacterium | reverse complement strand
CTGGAGCACGACGACGCCCTCGCCGGTCTGCACGTGCTTGGCGCCGTCGGGAAACTCGGCGATCACCTTGTACTCGAAGCCGGGGTTCATCCCCGTGCTGGTGTGGAAGCACGCGTAGTAATCGAAGTCGAAGCCCAGCTTTTTGCAGATCGCCGGGTCGGTCCCCCCGCCGTCGTACCAGCCGCGGGCATCATCCTCGGTCAGGTGCCCCTCCTGCACCCACTTCCAGAGCGTCTCGCCCCAGTAGCCGAAGTGCACGATGGGCAGGCGGTCGTACGGTTCATAATGCAGGACGGCCATCGTCCTCTGTCGTTCGTTCATGGCTGCTCCTTTGCCGTTTGGGCGGCAGCAGTATACTTAACGTTGTTGTACGCGTCGAGAATTGCCTTGAGATGTCCCGGCGGCGTGTCGCCGGGGATATTGTGCGTGCCGGCAAAGATGTAGCGCCCGGCCTGAGCGAGAGTACGGATGACCTTGCGGGCCTGCTCGTAGACCACCTCGTCGCTCGTCGAAGGCGGCGTGACCACCGCGTCCAGCGCGCCGCCGTAGAAGATGATTCGCCCGCCGAATCGCGCGGCCAGGGTCTCGACGTCCATCCCTCGCGCGGAAACCTGGATGGGGTTGAAGATATCCAGGCCGCAGTCGATAAAGTCGTCCATGATGTCCACCACGCTGCCGCAGCAGTGCAGCAGCGACTTCAAGTGCGTGATCTTCTTCCACTCCTGCCAGAATCGCTTGTAGTGGGATTTGTAGATGTCGCGCCACAGGTCCGGCCCGCACGTCACGCCGCGCGTGTCGCCGATGTCGTCGGCGATGATCATCGCGTCGGCGTACTTGCCCACGGCCTGGTGCACCTGCCGCAGATGGGCCAGCCCCGCGTCGACGGCTTTGGCCAGGTACTCGTGGCACGCCTGCGGCTCGATGCGCATGCGCATCCACCATGCGTGCATCCCGCCGGGCTTGAGCTGCAGGTCGTGGATCGACTCTCCCACCACGATCGAGTAGTTCGTCGTCTCGTGCAGGAATCTCGCAGCCGCTTCCATGTCGGCCAGCATCTCCTGCGGCAATTCGTGCGATGGGTTGAAGTCGTCCGGCGAAGGCTGGGCGTCCATGTCGGGCAGTTCGAGGACCTTCGGCGGGCCGCTGGGCCAGTCGAAATAAATGCCCCCGGGCGGGCACTTGAGGGCGTTATCCCACCAGACCGTGCCGTCCTCGTGCGTTTGGAACTGCCATGTGTTGGGCACCTGGAAGGTCTTGCCCCAGAAGATCTGGTCTTTCCATCGCCCGCGGGCCGGCGGGCCCCATAGCGGCGAGGCGCTCATGCGGCTGTTGAGCACGATCATGTCGCCTTCCATCGCGGCCAGTACGGTCGGCTCGAAGACGGCATTGGTCATGAACGTGTACATGCGATTGGCCGGGTCGGTCACGCCCAGGACGCGCTTGAGGTTGTCGTATGCCAGCAGGTGCATGCCGGCTGTCTCGCAGCCGCCCAGGCCGTTGGGGATCCGGTCGACCGGCAGGCCGGCAAAGAAATCTCGCATTCGTTGTCGTGGGGTCATTCTGTCGCTCTGGGGCGTTGCGCCGTGCGATCTACAGACTCACGCCTGTCTAACCCGCGCCCGCATTGAGCGGCTCGAAGGTGCGCGGTATCATATCACCTTTGTCAGGACATAAGTTAATGTCAACGGCCGAGCCGCCCATTCCCTCGAGCAACATTCCGCGATGGCGCACGCTGGTGCGCGCCCTGAGTCATCGCAACTACAAACTGTTTTTCCTCGGTCAGGGCACTAGCCTCATCGGGACGTGGGTGCAGCGCACGGCGCTGGCGTGGTTGGTATATCGCCTGACGGATTCGGAGTGGCTGCTGGGCGTCGTGGGCTTTGCCAGTTCCATCTTCACGTTTCTGGCGGCTCCCTTGGCCGGGGTGCTGGCCGACCGCACCAACCGCCGCACGCTGCTGATCGTCACGCAGGCGCTGGCGATGGTGCAGGCCTTCGCCCTGGGCGCCCTGACGCTGACGGGAACCATCCAGGTCTGGCAGATCATCGCTTTGGCCTGTGCGTTGGGGCTCATCAACGCCTTCGACATTCCGATCCGCCAGTCGTTCGTCGTCGAGATGCTCGAGAAGAAAGAAGACCTGCCCAACGCCATCGCCCTGAACTCGTTCCTGGTCAACTCGGCCAAGCTGGTCGGGCCGATGCTGGCTGGCTGGATTATTTATGCGGTGGGCGAAGGCCTTTCCTTCCTGATCAACGGCGCCACGTTCGTAGCGGTAATCGCTGCGCTGCTGGCCATGCGGGTGCGCCCGTCGCCAGCCGTGCCGCGAAAGAGCCTCCTGCACAATCTCCACGAGGGGCTGGCGTACTCAATGCGATTCGCCCCCATCCGCGCTATCCTGCTGCTGCTGGCGGTCACGAGCCTGTTGGGCACGCCGTACACGGTGCTGATGCCGGTATTTGCCAGGGACATCTTTAGTGGCGGCCCGCACACGCTGGGGTTCTTGACGGCCGCCACCGGCCTGGGCGCCTTGGGTGGCGGGGTCCTGCTGGCCTGGCGGCGCAGCGCGCGAGGTCTAGGCAAGACGATGGCCGCCGCGGCGGTGCTGTTCGGTCTGGCACTGGCGGTCTTCGCGATGTCGCGAAACCTGTACGTTTCGCTGGCGCTGCTGGCTGTGGTGGGATTTTCTTTCATGATCCAGATGGTTGCCAGCAACACGCTGCTGCAGACGATCGTCGACGACGACAAGCGAGGCCGCGTCATGAGCCTCTACACGGTCTGCTTTATGGGGATGATGCCCTTCGGCAGTCTATTGAGCGGGTGGCTGGCACACTGGCTGGGCGCGCCATGGGCGGTCGTTATCGGCGGGACCGGCTGCGTGCTGTGCGGAATCGCCTTCGCGACACGCCTGCCGATGCTCGGCCGCGCTGCCCATCCTATCTATGTACAGAAGGGCCTGGTGGCAGCAGAACATTCTTTAGAGCAGCGTCTCTAGCGTCTTGAGCGGTTCAAGTGTGGCCTTGGGGCCTCCGCTACGGTATGCTGTGTGCAATGAAGCGGGCAAAACAGGATGCGGGGCGGCTATCGCTATGGCGCGACCCGCGCGTTGAGACTTTCACGCATCTGGCGATTCTGCTGGCCGTCTGTCTGCCGCTGTTTTTCACAGCCATCAACTCGCTGCCGCTGCTGGACCCGGACGAACCGCGCTGCGCCCTCGTCGTGCGCAACATGATCCGCAGCGGCAACTGGTGGGTCCCGATGCTCGACGGCGAGATCTACTACGATAAGCCCGCACCATACTTCTGGATCGTCGGCGGGGCGGAAATCCTCACCGGCAGCAGCGAACTGAGCGGGCGCGGCATCTCCGCTCTGGCGGCGCTGCTGGCTGCGCTGGTGACGTGGCGGCTGGGGCGGCGGATGTTCGGCCCCTCGGCGGGCCTGCTGGCGGCGATCATGCTGGCCTCGAGCGGCATGTTCCTGTTCGTCGGGCGATGGTACCGCATGGACATGCCATTCACGGCCGCCATGTGGGCGGCGCTGTGGTTCTTCTGGCGCGGCGAGGACCAGCGGCTCAAAGGCCAGGGCAGCGGATGGGGCGGATGGATGGGATTCTATGCCTGCTGCGGCGTGGCGTGTCTGTTCAAGGGCATCGCCGGCCTGGGGCTGCCTGGGATCGTGGTGGGCGGATACCTGCTGCTGTCGGGGCGGCCGCGGCGGTTGCTCGAAGTCTTTCATCTGCGTGGGCTGCTGGCATTCTTCATCATCACGCTGCCGTTTTACGCGAGCATGTGCTGGACGGTCCCGCACTATGGCGAGCAATTTTTCGGACAGCACACGTTGGCCCGATTTGGGACGCAGACATTCGGCAAGAACCACGGTTTTCCGGGCGTGGCGTACATTCCCATCCTGCTGGGCGGGCTGCTGCCCTGGACGGTCTATCTGCCCGGGGCGTGCATCCGGATGTTCCCGCGGCGATGGCGTCTTCGCAACGCCTCGCCGGCGGTGATGTTCCTGTGGCTGGCGGCCCTGCTGCCGCTGATCTTCTTCATGTGCAGCAAGACCAAGCTGCCCGTCTACATCATGCCGGTCTTTGCGCCCCTGACGGTCCTGATGGCGGCCCTGGCGACGCAATGGGCACAGTCCAACCAGCGCGACGGCCTGCTCAAGCACGGCGCGATCTCGATGATGGTGACCGTCGGCGCCTTCGTGCTGCTGCTGGGCGGCCTGGAATACTGGCTGGGCATCCTCTCGCCGGCGATCATCCTGCCGGCGCTGGCGGGCGGGGCCGTCATCGCGGCCATGATCGTCGCCCTCATCCGCAACCGCCGCGGATTGGTGCTCATCCTGGCGGTGGCCGGCGTGATGGCTTCGTTCATGTACCTGCTGATCCACACGGCCCCGGCCGGCTACGAGATGAAGAGCATGCGGCAATTGGTGCGGTTGATCGATCCCGCCGACGCCAAGACCGCAAAGTACTACTACTGGCCTAGCGAGAACCGCTCGTTCCAGTACTACGCCGACGTGGCCGAGATCGAGCAGCTCAAGGACTCGCGGGACAAGAAAACCGGCAAGGACACCCTCCAGCAGCACGCGGCCATCGTCTCGCAGGCGATGCTGTCGGACGCCCCGGTGTACTTCTTCGTCACTGGCGAAGAAGCCCTCACGCAGTTGCACGCCATGGGACAGCGCCGTGTGAAAGAACTCGGACACGTCGGCCAGCGATGGCTCGTGACGAATCGCCGCGATGCGGCGACGACGAAACCGCCGGCGTCCCAACCGGCAACCACCCGCGGCGTCAGCATGCCCGCCGGCGACGAATAGCTGCTCAGCTCAGGAACTCTCGCCCGAACTGGCGGCCGTAGCTGAAGAACGTCTCGATGTTCTCGATGGACACTTCCGGCATCACGCTGCTGGTGGATGACAGCACGAACCCGCGCCCCTTGCCCGCCAGCGTGAACGATCGCTCGACGCTGCGGCGGACATCCTCTTCGCTGCCGTGGGGAAATGTGCTGGTGACCGAGACGCAGCCCCAGATCCCCAGCAAGCGGCCGGCGGTGCTCTTGAGCTTGACCATGTGGGCGTAATCGACGCCGTGCTCTTCCTCGAACCCCTGCAGGCCGGCGATGCCCAGGTCCAGCAGATCGTCCAGGATGGGGATGATGTTGCCGTCGCAGTGCCAGATGATGTCGATGCCCGCCTCGATCAGCGGCTCGAGGCACCACTTGAGCTCGGGGAAATACAGTTCGCGCAGCAGCACCGGCGATGCGATGGGGCCCTTGCCCGAGCAGATGTCCTGCCCACTGTAGACAAACGGGGCGATGTGGTGCTTCTCCACCGCCAGGGCGATGGCCTGGTTCCAGAGCCGCCCCTGCAGCGCCGTGTGATGCCAGTAGCGCCGCATCGCCTCGGGGTAGTCCAGCATCGCCATGAGATAGTTCTCATAGCCCCAGCGATTATAGCCGCCCATGAAGTCGGCCTGGCCGAACCAGTCGATGAACAGCGTCTCGTCATTGGCGCGGGCCATGTGGTCATTGTTGGACTTGGCGTAATCGGCGGCCGCCTTCTCGATATTGAACTCGCGGATCACCTGCTCGTCGCTGGGCAGGCGTTCGATGGCCGCCAGCACGCCCTGCGGCCCGCTGACGCGCTCCCAGCCGCCGGGCAGAGGCTCATGGGCCATGTGGCCCAGTTCGATGTTGCGCTGCCCCTCGCCGGGCAGATAGTACTGCGGCACCAGGTTGATCCCGGCGTATCGCAGATAATCGTAGAACGCATTTTCGCTATCGTCCCAGTAGTTGCGCCCGGCGGCCTTGCTGAGAAACTTCGAGTTCGTCATCCAGCAATAGTTAATACACGGCTCTTTGACTTCTTGTTGCATCAGAGTCGCCAGCGCAATTTCACGGCCTTTCATCTGACAGACTCCTTACTGATCCATGCGTGCTTGAGCAGCCAGGTCTTCACGCCCTGCGTCAGCAGCAGGTACGCCAGCAGCGTGCCCGCCAGCAGCGGCCAGTATATCCCCGGCAGGGCCTGGAACCCCAGCGCCTCGGCCACAGGCGAGAAAGGCAGCCACATGGCGATGGCCATGATGACGGTCGTCATCGCCATCATCGGCCAGCTCGCGCGGCTTTGCAGGAACGGGATGCGGTTGGTGCGGATCACGTGGATGATCAGCGTCTGCGTCAGCAGGCTCTCTACGAACCAGCCCGCCTGGAAGAGCGACTCGGCGGATGGGCTGTTGAACTGAATGCCCAGCCAGTGCGTGATGATCCAGAACATCATAAAGTACGTCGTGTAGTCGAAGATCGAACTGCACGGGCCGATGAACAGGATGAACCGCGTGATTTCCTTGATCGACCAGGGTCGCGGGCGGGCGATCTGCTCGGGGTCTACCTCGTCGGTGGGAATCGGCACCTGGGCGAAATCGTACAGCAGATTGTTTGTCAGGATCTGGATCGGCGCCATCGGCAGAAAAGGCAGAAAGATGCTCGCCCCCAGCACGCTGAACATGTTGCCGAAGTTCGAGCTGGCCCCCATCCGCACGTACTTGAGAATGTTGGCGAAGACCTTGCGCCCCTCCAGCACGCCCTCTTCCAGCACCAGCAGGCTCTTTTCCAGCAGGATCACGTCGGCGGACTCTTTGGCGATGTCGACCGCCGAGTCTACCGAGATCCCCACGTCGGCCGCGCGAAGGGCCAAGGCGTCGTTGATCCCGTCGCCAAGATAGCCTACCGCGTGGCCGCGGCTTTGCAGCGCGCGGATGATGCGTTGCTTGTGGGCCGGCGAGAGCCGCGCGAAGAGCGTGGTCTTTTCCGCCTCATCGGCCAGTTGCGCATCCGACATCGCTTCGACCTGGCTGCCCAGCAGCATGTGCTCGGTGGACAGGCCCACCTCGTTGCAAATCTTGCGGCTGACGAGATCATTGTCGCCGGTGAGCACCTTAGCCGTGACGCCGTGTTTCTGCAGCGCCACCAGGGCAGGGGCGGCCGACTCCTTGGGCGGGTCGAGAAACGCCATGTACCCGCGCAGGATCATGTCGGTCTCGTCGTCCTTGGAATAGACGGCCTTTCGCGGCGTGTCTTTGTACGCCAGCGCCACCACGCGGAAGCCGTCACTGCTGAGGCTCTCGTACTCTTCCTTGAGGTCCTGGATAAAGATGTGCTCCAGCGTGTAAAGCTGGTTGTTGAGCTCGAATCGCGAGCATCGCTTGAAGACTTCCTCGGGCGCGCCTTTGGTGATGATCCGGTGCGTGTCCTCGGGCGTCTCGACGACCACCGACATCAGCCGCCGCGAAAAATCGAAGGGGATCTCGTCCACCTTCTCCCACTGCGGGACGTTGATCTCCTGGTGCACCTCGCGGTGTTCCAGCACCGCGCGGTCCAAGGCGCTCTTGAGACCGGTCTGGAAGTGGCTGTTGAGGTACGCCATCGCCAGCACGTCGTCGTCTTCGCGGCGGACGACGTCGCAGTGCTTCTCGATGATAATGCGGTCCAGCGTCAACGTGCCGGTCTTGTCGGTGCACAGCACGTCCATGGCCCCGAAGTTCTGGATCGAGTTGAGGCGCTTGACGATCACCTTCTTGTGCGACATCGCGATGGCGCCCTTGGACAGGCACACCGTCACGATCATCGGCAGCATCTCCGGCGTCAGACCCACCGCCACCGCCACCGCGAAGAAGAACGCCTCGTGCCAGTTGCCCTTGGTCAGGCCGTTGATCAGGAACACCAGCGGCGTCATCACCAGCATGAAGCGGATCATCAGCCACGTGAACTGATTGACGCCCTTGTCAAAACTCGTCACCGGCGCGGGGGCCGCCATCGCCCCGGCCATGCGGCCCAGGTACGTCTTGAGACCCGTCACGACGACCACGGCCGTGGCCGAGCCGCTTTCGACGCTGGTGCCCATGAAGCAGATGTTGGACAGTTCCAGCGCGCTGCGGTCGGTTCGCGCGTCGGGCGCATCGGCCTTTTCCACCGGCAGCGATTCGCCCGTCAGGCTCGCCTGCGTGATGAACAGGTCTTTGCACGAGAGGATCCGCACGTCGGCGGGGATCATGTCCCCCGCCGCCAGGCGGATCACGTCGCCCCTGACCAGTTGGGCCAGCGGCGTCTCGATCGCGGCGCCGTCTCGCACGACGGTGGCCGTCACGCGGATCATCGCCTTGAGCTTGGCCGCGGCGGTGTCGGCCCGCGATTCCTGCACCAGCCGCAACACCACCCCCAGCACGACCATCGCGGTCATGACCATCGCCGCGCTGTGGTCGCCCCCCACCCACGCCAGCGTCGCCAGGATCAGAAGCAGGATCACCAGCGGGTTGACCATGGCGTGGCCGAGAAGGCGCAGGCGCGTGTGGCGCTTCTCGCGCGAGACCATGTTGGGTCCCAGTTCCTCCAGGCGCTGCTGGGCCTGCTCACTCGTGAGCCCCTTGGGCGTGGTGGCCAGCTTTTCCAGCACGGTCGCCGCGTCGATCCGCGCCGCCTCGATCACTTCCGATGCGACCTTGACCGTCGCCAGTTCCTTGGCGACTCGGGGCTTGAGGAACCTGGGAAGGATTGCCGACATGGCGGGCCTCTATTCTCTCGCCTGACCCGTCGCGTTTACGACGTTCAACGTCGCCCGCGCGCGGATATCGTCGCTGGCGGCGCCGATCATGATTTCATAAGCCCCCCCCTCGACGACCCACCGGCCTTCTTCGCCCGCGCGCTCATCCCACCATGCCAGATCGTCGATCGCCAGCGGGATATCGACCTTCGCCGTGCGCCCGGCCTTGATCGCTATTCGCTTGAAGCCCTTGAGCTGCTTGACCGGCTGGGGCGCGCGCGAGCGGCGGTTGCACACGTAGAGCTGCACCACTTCTTCGCCGTCGCGCCCGCCGGCGTTGGTCACCTGCACGCTGACGATGACGCGCTGTCCCGGCGAAACGCTGCCGCGGCTGAGCCCCACGCTCGAATACGCGAATGTCGTGTAGCTCAGGCCGAACCCGAAGGCGTAGAGCGGCTTGTCGTGCAGGAACATATACGTGCGGCCGCGGGCAATGTCGTAATTGTTGAACGGCGGCAGTTGGGCCGTGCTCTTGTAGAAAGTCATCGGCAGGCGCCCGGCCGGGTTGTGCTTGCCCCAGAGCACGTCGGCGATGGCCCGCCCGGCCTGCTCGCCGGGGAACCACGCCTCGAGCACGGCCGGCACGTTGCGGTCGATCCAGTTGATCGCCAGCGGCTCGCTGTTGACCAGCACCACGATCGTGCGCGGGTTCACGCGCGCCACGCGGCGGATGAACCGCTCCTGCTCGGCCGGCAGGTCCAGCGTGAACTTGTCGCGCCCCTCGCCGGCGTACTGCACATTGGTGCCCAGCACGGCGATGACCACGTCGGCCGCGGCTGCGGCAGCCAGGTACGGATCGCTGCGGCGAGCCATCGCCCCGGCCGGCGGCAGCCATTCGAGCTTCACTGCCGCCGTCACGCCCTCCTCGACGCGGCGGTCGGGCAGGTCGCGATACTCCAGGACGATGGCGGCCTCGTGGCCGGCGGCGAAGGTCACCGCGGCCGCGTCGCGGCCGGCTTCGCGCTTGTCCCAATTGTCGATGATCGTGCGGCCGTCAACGTGCAGCCGCACGCCGCCGCCGCAGGTAACCGCGAGTTGATATTCGCCTGCCGAGGGTGCCTTGAGCGTGCCGCTCCAGCGGATCGACAGCGGCGTGCTGGCGAACATCGGGTCGGGCTGCTGGTCGGCGCGGTGGAACTCGATGCGGGCGTCGACCCGCCGCCCGGCGGGCTTGCCTTGCAGGTCGTGGTTGTGGAAGTACTCGCCCGCCAGGCCTTGCTGCGTCTCGACGCCGCCGGCGGGGCGCAGGTACATGTCCGGGATCACCATGAAGCCCTTGGCGTCCAGGCTCAGCCACGGCACGTGCGTGACCTTCACGCTCTTGCCAGCCGCGGCGATGATCCCCGCCAGCGGCGTGATGGGCTCGTTGAGCGGCTCGCCGCTGTAATGATGATGCTTGTACGTCAGGCAGTTGGGGCCCATGACGGCGATAGACTTGATCCTGGAATTGTCCAGCGGCAACAGCGGCGCCTTGTTGTGTGGCATGGGCGTCTCGCCCATGCTCTTGCCTGCACGGGCGAGACGCCCGTGCCACACAACCGGTGCATTCTTCAGCAGCACCATCGACTGCCGCGCGATCTTCAGCGCCAGTGCCTGATGCTTGCGGCAGCCGATCACGTCGGGCTTTATGCGGTTGAACGGCACCATCGCCGGCGGGTCCAGCAGGCCCAGTCGCATGCGGCCTTGTAAAATGCGATAGACTGCCCGGTCGATATCACGGATATTCACCATGCCATCGGCCAGCGCCTGCGCCAGGGCCGGGTAGCAGAGGAACCCGCTGTCGAGGTCCAGTCCGGCCTTGAGGCACGCCGCGGCCGTCTGCTCGAGCGTTGCGGTGTAGTGGTGGCCTCTCATCACCAGCGGCACCGAGTTCAGGTCGCCCACGACGTATCCGTCGAAGCCCCATTGCTCGCGCAGCACCTCGGTCAGCAGGAAGTGGTTCGCCGAGCACGGCACGCCATTGACGGCGTTGTACGCGGCCATCAGCGACTGCGCCCCAGCCGCCACACACGCACGATACGCAGGCAGGTAGTATTCTCGCAGCCACCGCTGCGGGATCACGGCCTTGCAACTGAAGCGGTTGTGCTCTTCGTTGTTGGCGGTGTAGTGCTTGGGCGTGGCGACGGCCTTGATGTATTTCCCGCTGCCCTGGAGGCCGCGCACGAAGGCGCTGCCCATCAGCGACGTCAGCAGCGGGTCTTCACCGTAGGTTTCGCCGGTGCGCCCCCAGCGCGGGTCGCGAACCATGTTCACCACCGGCGACCAGAACGTCAGCAGCCCGTTGTACTTTCCGCCGAAGTCCCCGCCGATCATCCGCCCGCGATTGCGATTGTGCCCCGCCCGCGCCTCGTCGCTGACGGCAGACGCCATCGCGCGGATCAACGCCGGGTTGAACGTCGCCGCCAATCCCGTCGGCCGCGGAAACACCGTAAACCGCCCCGGCCGAACCACCCCATGCAGCGCCTCGTTACCGTGGTTGTACGGCCGCAACCCCAGCCGCGGGATCGCCGGCGCCGTCTCCGACAGCAGCGAGATCTTCTCTTCGACCGTCAACCGGACGATCAAATCATCCAGCCGCCACTCGGGCGGCAAGTCCGGATTCTTGTACGCAGGCACATGTTTCTTCGCGGCCATAAAGTCATCCTCAGCGCCCCAGCGCGTAACCGGGAATAATACCGCGCGGCCGGAGCCAAACCAACCGGATAGCCGCCAAGATCGTCAACCAAGCGAACCTGAGAAGTGGAAACAACCCGCTTGGGTGCCACGCACAACTCCGTTGTGCGTGTCCTAAAAATGCATATACTCCATGCTGCCCAGGAGACGCTATGTATTGTCCGAAGTGTGGTCGAATATTGGTAGACAAGGACGGGAAGTTGTCCTGTGAAAAGGGCAAGATGGAGCTGTCTGTTCATTTTCAGCAAAAGCTGAAAGAGCAGTATCCGATCGAAGAGCCACGCGCGACCGTTGAGGTTGGAGCGGATATCTCTAAACTATACTGCCCAGGTTGCGGTCAGATTTTAAGGCGGGATCATGCATGCCCACATTGCGGGAAAAAGCTGTCTCAATACTTGCTTTACCACCTCATTGAGTTCCATCCGCACTTGACAGAAGATGGATCGAGTTGGATCTAAGCCTTGTCCCGCGCCTAGAATAGGAATCCACCATGGCGAAGACTATCGTGCTCAAGCCTGTCGAGATGACAGCGGCGGTCATGCAGATGCTGGAGGACAGGAAGCTCATCATTCGCCTGGCGCCGGGGCGGCATGAGTTGGCGGCGGGGGCGGGGGAGACTTTGGGCGAGTCGATCTATGAGGCCGCCGAGTCGCTGGGGCCGCACAAGCTTATTGCCGTAACGGTCAATCGCGAGTCGCTGGCGGCGTTTGGGACGCATGTCGACAATGAAGAGTTCCTCATGCTCGGCGACAACGGCTGGCGGGCGATGTACCTGGTGGTGGCCCTGTGCATGCGCGAGGAACTGGCGGCAAAGATCGCGGCGGGGCGGCTGACGGCCGACGATTTTGTGTGCCTCAAGGTCAAGTACAACGACCCGCAGGTGAGCTTCTTCACGATGCTCAAGGGCGTGCCCCACGGCGAGTGCATCGCGCCCGGCGCCGGCAAGGGCGCGTCGTTCTACGTGACCGAGTCGCGGGATATGGGGATCGACCTGACAGACTTTGGGCAGTATGAAGTGAAAGTAATCAGTAATCAGTAATCAGAAACCGGCTGGAACCGGTTCCCCCGGCTACTGGCTACTGGCTACTGATCACTGTTTCCCAGGGGGATTGAGACTCTTGTACATGTCCTGCTGGGCCGCGCTGGAGGCGGGGGCTTGGCGTTGGGTGGCTCGGGCGTCTTCAAATTGGGCTTGGCCGGCGGCCATCTTGCCGTTGAGCGTCACCACCAGGCGGAACAGGTTGGTCTGCTCGCGGGCGTTGTTGTTGAGCGTGTTCTGGTTGAGCGGGTTGAGGACGCGGGCCTCCTGGGCGGCGATCTCGTCAAGCTGCTTCATGACGGCGTCGCCAGCGGCCGGCTGCGTGGTGGCGGCTTTCTTCTTGGGCTCTTCCGGTCTTGCAGCCGCCGCTTGCGTCAGCGGCATGGGCGGCGCATCGGCGATCACGGTGTCCTCCGTCGCCGGGGCCTTGCCCTCGGCCGCCTTGGTCTGGGGGCGGTCAGCGGCGTGGGCGGCGTTCGAGTAGTCATACGAGTTCCGGTCGTTGAAATCCTGGCGCTGTTGCTGCGACTTCTGCGCCTGTTGGGCAGGCGGGGCCGGTTCGACCGCCACCTGAGGCACATCCTGCTGGGCGCGGATAACGCTCAACTCGCCCCGCAGCCGCGAGAGCTGGTCGGCCGTGACGAAGGCTTCGTACTGCACCTGGCGGCTGTTATTGATGTTGGTGAGGTAGTAGTTTCCGATAGTGGCTGCGCCCAAGCTGCGCTGTTCCTTGACGACCAGCGGTCGCACGCCGTTGCGGACCATGGCGTTCTCGATGTCGCGCTGCGCCACGGCCAGGCTCGCAGTATTGATGATGACGTTGTTAGCCGGCAGGCTCTCGCCCTGGGCGGCAACACCCGCCTGCGTCCCGGCGGCCTTGTCTTGGCCGACGGCCTGGCGAGCGGGCTCGTCGGGCGGAGCGATGCTCTGCTCGCCCTTCCAGTTCTCGCCGCTGCGCAAGGCGCCTTTGTTCTTCTCTAAAGCAGCGACCTGCTCGCCCCCTGGTTCGGGCGCCGGACCATCCGGCGCGGCGGGTGCTCCCCCTGCCACGCGGCTTGCGTCGAGCTTTCCGCTCGGGGCGTCGGCGGGCGCGTTAACGGCCTTCGCGCGCTGCGCGACTTCCTTTGCGTCATGGGGTCTTCCCTTCGCTGTCGGCTGCGCCTGTTTGGCGGCGACTTCGGGGCCGGCGGCCCCCGGAGCGCGGGCCTCTGCCGAGGGGGCTACGCTCGCCGGCGTTGCGGCAAGTTCACCCGCGCCGCTCTTCTTGCGGCCGGAAGATTCGGGCAAGCCATGCTCGCCCCGCGCCAGGTCGCGATGCAGGTCGTTCTTGATCTGTCCTGGCTGGGGGGGCAACGTTGTGACCGGCGCCGGCGCTTTGAGATCTTCGATTTCGCCGTCTTTGCTGGCCCCTCGAGGCGCAGCGGGCGCGGCTTTCATCCGCGGGGGTTGTCTATCGGATTCTTCCGGCGCGCGGGCCAGCTCACCCAGCTTCTGCGGACCTTGCTTGAGCCTGGCGTATTGGCCGGTGTTGACGGTCATCACCGCGGCGACCCCGACGGTAATCAGCACCACCGCCGCAGCGGCATAGGTGATCCAGCGCATCGAGCGGTACGCCCGGGTGGCCGAGGCGGGCAGCAGATGCGTGCGCTCGGGGCGGGCCAGCACGTGGCGGACGAAGTCCGCCGCCGCCTGCTCGCGGGGCAGTTGCTGCACGAGCGAGCGGGTGGCCTTGAGGCGTGCGAGCTCGCCGGCGAGGTCCTTGTCGTAGGCCAGCACTTCGTCGATCTGCCGCACCCGCGAGGGGCTCAGCTCGCCGTCGAGGTACGCCGACAGGTCGTTCGAGATTTCATCACGATTGTTCATGATGGTTCGATCAGCTTCGTCAATCGGTTCCGCAGAAGGCAGCGTGCGCGGTGCAGGCGGCTCTTGATCGTGCCCACCGGCAGCTCCAGCACCTCGGCAATCTGCGCGTAATCCAGATCTTCAACGTCCCGCAGCACCACGACCACGCGGTACTCGTCTTCCAGCTCTTCCACAGCCGCCGCCACGATGCGGTTGATCTCGCCGCCGCTGGCCCCGTCGTGGGGGTCCAGCACGCGCCGCCCGGCGATGGCGGCCGTCAACTCCTCGGCCTGCCCCGCGTCGTCGCCGTCACTGTCGCATCGCGTCAGCGACTGGAACTTTACCCGCCCGTCGCGGCGTCGATGGGAGATCGCCAGGTTCGCCGCGATACGAAACAGCCACGTGTAAAACTTGCTTTGCCCTCGAAATTGGCTCAGCCGTTCCAGCGCCTTGAGGAACACATCCTGGGCCAGTTCCTCGGCGTCAGCCCTCCGGCCCACCATCCGAAAGATCACGTTGAACACGCGGTGCTGATACTTCGACACCAGCGAGCCGAAGGCCTGCATGTCGCCCTTGCGGCTGCGGGCCACCAGGTCCGCATCCTCGAAAGAGATCGCCTCGTCGCTCGCCGCTACGGCGGGCTGGGCGGTTATCTTTCCGGCCAATATGTCTGACGCATGATCTGCCACAATGTTCCCGGAATTTTAGCGGGCCGCCCAAAGAAAATGGTGCGGTCACATGTCTATGATACCGCGCCGCGGGCGGAGGGGCCATGCCAGTGTAGTGGATCATCCAGTAGCGTACCTTATCGACGCTGGCGCAAATTCCAAATCCCAAGCCCCAAAATCCAAACAAACTCAAAATTCAAAGCTCCAATATCCAAACATGCGGCGGGATCGATCCGTCTGGCTGTTGTTGTTTCCTTGGTCATTGGGTTTTGATGTTTGTTTGGGATTTGGTGCCTGGTGGTTGGTGCTTGTGATTTCCCCCCCCCCGTTCGTCGCATCCTCAAAGGCCGCAGAAAAGGGGCTTGTCGCGAGCCGCCGGGGCGGGTAGATTTTTTGCAGTCTTTTTCGGGCAGGTGCGGGCGCCGGTTCCGACGCGCAGCTCCCGGGTGAAACTTTCTGGAAAGGAACAACCGTGTCAACCGCAGCCATTGACGCCCCGCGATCGCTTGAACGTCCCGGGCATGAGAAGTTCCTGTTCGTGGCGTGTTTCGTCTCGCTCGTGGCCACCTCGGTGGCGTTCGTCATCCGAGGGTTCGTCATCGGCGAGCTCGGCAAGACGTTTAATCTCAGCCCGACCCAGCAGGGCGAGATCATCGGCGCGGGCTTCTGGCCCTTCGGGATCAGCATCGTCCTGTTCAGCCTCATCATCGACCGCATCGGCTACGGCAAGAGCATGATCTTCGCCTTCCTATGCCACGTGGCGTCAGTGGCCCTGACGATCTTCGCCACGACGTACTGGCATCTGTACCTGGGCGCGTGCCTGTGCGGCCTGGCGGCCGGCACGATCGAGGCGGTCATCAACCCGGCCGTGGCGACCCTGTTCCCCAACAACAAGACCAAGATGCTCAGCATCCTCCACGCCGCGTGGCCGGGAGGCATCGTGCTGGGCGGCATCATCATCCTGTCCATGGGCGACCGGCACGTCCTGGAACTTGCCGGTTGGACCGTTGCGGCCTGGCAGGCCAAGGTCGCCCTGCTGCTGCTGCCCACGATCGCCTACGGACTGTTGATGCTCAGGGCGAAGTTCCCGGTCAATGAGCGCGTGGCCGCCGGCGTGCCGTATCGCGACATGCTCAAGGAAGCCGGCGCCCTGGGCGCGCTGATCGTGCTGTACATGATCATGAAAGAGATCGGGCGCGTGGTCCTGTCTCCGGTGGCGACGCTGAATCGTGAGGCGTTTTCGGCGTTCTCGATCTCCTTCATCTGGGTCGATGTGATCGTCTACGGCGTCATCATCGTCTCGGTGGTGTCGTACCTGATCTACACCCGCTCGCTGGGGCGGGCGATGTACATCTTTCTGCTGCTGGTAATGATCATGCTGGCCATCACTGAGTTGGGCACCGACGGCTGGATCACCGAACTTCGCGACCCGGCAATGAGGAAGCTGGGCATGAAAGGCGGATGGATCCTCATCTACACCGCGACGCTGATGATGATCCTGCGATTCGTCATCGGCCCGATCGTGAAGGCGCTCAAGCCCCTGGGCGTGCTGCTGGGCGGTTCGCTCTTTGCCGCAGCGGGACTGTACCTGCTCTCCGATGCCACCGCCGCTTGGTGGATTCTTCTGACGGCTACAATCTATGGAGTCGGGCAGGCCTACTTCTGGCCGGTGACGCTGGGCGTGGTGGCCGAGCGCTTCCCCAAGGGCGGGGCATTGACCATCAACGCCATCGGCGGGATGGGGATGCTGGGCGTGGGGATCATCGGCGGGCCGCTGCTGGGCTGGATACAGGATTCCAGCATCGAGAAGAATCTCAAGAGCGAACCGGCCATCTACAGCAAGTACGTCGACAGTCCCAAGAGCAGCTTCCTGGGCGAGTACCGCCCGCTCAATGCCCAGCAGGTCAAGATCCTCAAGAACCAAGTCGACTTGGCCAGCCCGCCTGAGAACGGCGCCGCCGACAAGGACTATCGCGACCTCGTCGCCCTGAGCTACAAGCCCCTTGGCAAGGCGGGCGAGAATGCCTCGCTCGAGCAGATGGTCCAGGCTCTCAAGGAGAATAGTCTGATTCTCTCCGACGGCGCGCTCGATGCGGCCAAGGCTGATCTGGCCCGGATCACCGACGCCCAGACGATCGGGAAACAGGATGCCATGAAGCAGATCGCCTTGCTGCCGGTCATCATGGCGTTCTGTTATATCGGCCTGATCGTCTACTTCCGCGCCAAAGGCGGATACAAGGTCGTCGAATTGACCGCCAAGGGCGAAACCGAAGTGACGCCCAGCCTGAAGCGGGAACTGGCCGACGAGGCCGCAACGCCCAGCGAATAACGCACGGTGACGATGCGGTGTCAGTGCCTGGACCCGGCGGCGCGGCGGCGAAGGGTCATGAAGGCGAACGCTCCGGCGATGATGGCGCCCATGAAGCCCGTGCCGCCGATGAGCATCAACGCCATGCGCCCTTTGCGCTGCTCGACAATCGCCCGCGCCTGCTGCGAAGTCGGCCATGAGGTCGCGTGCGGGTCGGCCGCCAGCGGGATGACCGCCCCCTCGGGCAGCGTGGCCGGACCGCTGGCCACCACCTGCGGCGGGCGCGGCGCATCAATGAGTTGATAGTTGAAGTTGTACCAGCCGGCGAACAGGCCTATCCCGGCCAGCGCCCCCAGCGCCGCTCCGCGAAACACGCCCTGGCCCACGTTGCGGGCGCTCATGCCGGCAAAGAGCGTCGCCATCGCAACAACGGCGCTGGCCATGTGCAATTGGTGGGGAACGGTGTAGCACGCGGCGTACCCCATCACCAGGAATCCCACGCCGGCAAAGAACCCACGCCGGATGCGCCGCAGGATGCCGGTTGTGTCCTTGTCCGCCATGGTCACTGCCCCACCGCCGGGGCCGTCGAGGGCATGGGCGGAAAATGAATCGGGCCCATCAACAGCCGCCCGAACCCCACGGTCATGGGAACCTGATCGTCATTGGCGGAAGTGACGATCATGGCCTCAACGCCCTCGCCTCGCAGCAGATCGAGCCCCTGGGGCCCCAGGACGCTCAGGGCCGTCGACCACGCGTCGGCCACCGCCCCATCGGCGGCTACCACTGTTACGGAAGGATACGTATCCACCGGCCGTCCGGTGCGCGGGTCGACGATGTGGCTGTAGCGTTTGCCGGCGATCTCGACAAAGCGTTCGTAGTCGCCGCTGGTGGAGATCGCGCCGCCGCCGAGCTGCAGGCGTCCGATCATCTCGCCGTCGTCGTCCGTGGCCGGCGAAGCTCCCCGCCGCCAGAACGGATTGCGAATGCCGATGCGCCACTGCCCGCCGCCTTTGGGCGTGCCGAAGCACCGCATGTTGCCGCCGACGTTGACCAGGCCGCCCCGCACGCCGCGGGCCTGCATCGCCTTGGCCGCCATGTCGGCGGCGTAACCCTTGGCGATACCGCCCAGGTCCACCCCGTCGCTGGGGGCCAGCTTCACCGCGGCGCCTTCCTGAAGGGAGATCTTGTCCCACCCGACCTTTTTCAAGGCCGCAGCGATCTGCTCATCCGTCGGGAGACGCTTCTCGCGGGCGGCCTGTTTCCACAGCGTCAGGATCGGCCGGCAGGTCGGGTCGAAGGCCCCGCCGGTGCGCTTCGTCATCTCCTGCGCGGTGCGCAACAGGCCCATGATCTCGGGCGAGAGCTCCACCGCCTGGCCCACCGGGGCGTTGTTGAACTGCGACAGTTGCGACTGCGCCAGGTACACGCTCATGAGCGCCTCGACCTTTCGCAGCGTGCCGATGGCGTCGCCCAGCGCCAAGTCGAGCTTCTCCTGGTCGCCGAAATCGCCCGTGGCGGTGATCTCCGTCACCGTCCCCATGATGCTCTCGTCCCGCGTCGTGCGGGAGATCATCTCATGCCCCTGATCGGCGCGCCAACCGGACCAGATCAGCAGACCCAGAATGACCAGCGTCGATGCCACCGCCGCAGTGCGCCAAAACGCGCCCCCGCCTTGGGGGGCATTGTAGGGTTCAGGATAGCTCATGGGTTGCCGTCACGATCGTATGCATGCCCCCGCGAGGGGTGAACTTGCCCGTCACGGTCATCCGCCGCGGTCGCAGGGCTTCGACCAGATCGTCCAGAATGCGGTTGACGACGTCCTCGTAGAACACGCCCTGGTTGCGGAAGGCCTGCAGGTACAGCTTGAGGCTCTTGAGCTCGACGCACAGGTCGCCGGGGGTGTACTCGATCTCGATGGTTCCAAAGTCCGGCTGACCGGTCTTGGGGCAGACCGACGTGAACTCCGGCGCCACGTGGCGCACAACATACGCCCGGCCCGGCCGCGGATTACTGAACGTTTCAAATGTCGCCATCTTGCCTCTCCCGACAATGCCCAGCCGCTCCAGCAGCAAGGACCCGGTACCTTCACAGCTTACCGCGTTTGGCAAGGCCCTGCAATGCGGGCGCGCTGAGAAGAGCAAGTGTGTCCGAATGACAGATACTGTGGCGGGAAGGTGCGGCTTACCGCCCCTTCACAATGAAAAGAACTGCTGCTGCGCCGTCACGCGTAAGCCCAATCTCGCGTCCACGCGGCTTGTACGATCAGAGGTGCCTCGCTATAGTTCGCATGACCATGAAACGCACTCAACCACCCAAGCCCGCCGTCGTGCTCCTGTCGGGAGGGCTCGACTCGGCCACCACGCTCGCCGTGGCGACCGATTCCGGCTTCGCCTGCCACTGCCTGAGCTTCGACTACGGCCAGCGCCACCGCTTCGAGCTCCAGGCCGCGGCGCGCGTGGCCGCGGCGCTCAAGGCCGCCGATCATCGCGTCGTGAAGCTGGACCTTTCCGCCGCCGGCGGATTCGGCCACAGCGCCCTGACCGACGCGATCGACGTTCCTAAAGACCAAGGTGGCCTTGGCGCCGAATCCGAAATTCAAACTCCCAAATCCACAATTCCCGTCACCTACGTACCGGCCCGCAACACGATCTTCCTGAGCATCGCCCTGGGCTACGCCGAAGTGATCGGAGCGTTCGATATTTTCATCGGCGTCAACGCCGTCGACTACAGCGGCTATCCCGACTGCCGCAGCGAGTTCATCGCCGCCTTCACGCGCCTGGCGAACCTGGCGACGGCGGCCGCCGTCGAAGGGCGCGGGCAGTTCGCCATCCACGCCCCGCTGATCCACATGAGCAAGGGACAGATCATCCGCACGGGACTGGCGCTGGGCGTCGACTACTCGCTGACACATAGCTGCTACGACCCCGCGCCCGACGGCGCCGCCTGCGGCCACTGCGATTCCTGCCGCCTGCGCCTGGCGGGGTTTGAGCAAGCCAAGGTCAGCGATCCACTGAAGTACGTGGATCGCTGAAAATTCAAAACTCCAAAGCGCAAATCACAAACAAATCTTAAGCAGCAAAAGCGCAAACAAGAGAGTGTCATCCCGGCAATTCTTTTTTCGTTTTTGGATTTGTTTCATTGCCTGGGTCTTGTGATTTGGGATCTGGAATTTCGCGCGGAAACACATGCCGTTCGCACCCGCAACCCCCTTTGCCTTTGGCGGCCAGACAGATGCGGTAGATGGCGGCAGCGGCCAACAGGCAAAGCACGGCTCCAATTGCCAGATCCTGCCACATTGGCGCCCCTATTCGCTGGATCTATCGGCACGGCAGTTCTTGCAGTGCTCGGGGTCCTGGCGGCGGTTGCAGAACTCCAGGAACTCCTGCACCCAGTCCGGTCCCGTGCGCGGACAGTGCTCGATGAACTCGGCGAAGCTGCGCAGCCGCTCGAGCAGCTCGCCGTCAACGGCGTGTTCGAGGCGGCAGGCGTTGGCCTCGGCCGAGTCGGGGCTGATCCCCAACACGCCGATGAGGAATCGCCTCAGAAACGTATGCGTCCGCGTGATCTTCTGGGCCACCTGCTCGCCGGTGGGCGTCAGCGTGACCACCTCGTACGGATCGTAATTGACCAGCCCGCGGCCGGAGAGGTTCTTCAACGCCGCGGTCACCGAGGGCATGCCCACCTTCATGTGCTCGGCGATGTCTCGCACGCGGGCGACCTTGTCGCGCTGCACGAGCAGGCAGACGGCCTCGAGGTAGTCCTCCTGCGAGGAACTGAGCTCATGATCTGCCGCGGATTTATTCTTGGCACTCACCGTTTGGCGTTTCCCGTTACGACGCGCCGTGCGTCTTTGAAAATTATAAGGCCAAACTGCGAATGCTGAAAGCGGTTTCGTGCAGCACGTTCGGCCTGGTCAGTTCGCTGACCCAGGCTCCCTGTCTACAAGTTCCACATGTCCGCCAGCGACTGGCGCCATGCGATGAGCGGGCGCCACGACGTCTCGGTTGTGACGCGCGAGATATCCGCGCGAACGACCGGCACGTCGCAGGGCCGCAGGCGCAATGGGTCGACCTCCAGCGGCAGGGACAGGCCCGCCACGCGCATCAGCTCCTCGATCATCTCGCGGATCGACACGTCGCTGCCCGAGCCGAGGTTATACGCGCGGCCGCTTCGGCCTTGTTCGAGAAGCGCGTCCAGGGCGGCGGCCACGTCACGCACGTCCAGAAAATCGCGCCGCGGGGTCACGTCTCCCACCAGCAGCTTGTCGGCCTTGGCGGCGCGAGCCTGGCGCAGTTGCTTCACGAATGTCATGGGCACCAGCCCGGCCCCCTGACCGGGACCGAGAATGTTGAACACGCGGGCCCGCACGATCTGCAGACCGTGCGAAAGCCCCATTGCCGCGGCGAGTTGATCCTGGGCGGCCTTGCTCAGGGCGTAATACGACACCGGGCGCAGCGGCGCGTCTTCGGAAATCGGCAGCGATTGCGGCACGCCGTAGATGGCGGCGGTCCCCATCTGCACGATGCGAATCTGCTGCGCCTTGGGGCGAGCGGACAAGGCCCGGTACAGGTTCTCGGTGGCGGTGACGTTGGCGCCAAGACAGTCGCCCAGATTGTCGCTGGCGATCAGTGCGGCCAGATGGATGACGGCTTGGGGGTTGGCGGCGGCGACAAGATCGGCTGCGGCCGCCGGGTCCGCCAGATCGGCCTGCGTGTAATCGTCCACCGACAGATCGGCGGGGCAAGGTTCCAGACCACAGCCCCAGAGGCGCTGACCGGGGCGGGCACGGCGAAGGTGCTCAATGAGCGCGCGTCCGACGAAGCCTGTGGCGCCGGTGATGAGCAGGCGGGCCATCGCTCAGCCCTTCGCGCTCTTGGGCGGGCCCAGCAGGGCGCCGCGCATCTTCTCGAACTGCTCGCACGCCGCCTGGTAGTCGTCGGGTCGGCCGATGTCCAGCCAGTACCCATCGTGACGGCGGCATCGTACATCGCGCCCGGCGGCGATCATGTCGAGCATGAGCTGGTCAAAGCCGTACGGCTTGCCGGAGGGCACCAGTTCGAGAATGGCCCGCGAGAACGCGTACACGCCCATCGAAACGTGAAAGTGTTCGATGGGCTTCTCGGCGAACCGCGTCAGCCGCCCGTCGCGAGCCGACTCGAGCACGCCGAAATCGACCTTCACGTCGCGGCGATAGGTGGCGATGGTCGCCTGGGCCTTGCTCGACACATGGGCGGCAAAGAAGCCCGCCAGATCCAGGTCCGTCAACACGTCGCCGTTCATGACCAGGAAGTTTTCAGGCAGGTTGTCGATCAACCGCAGCGGACCGATCGTGCTCAGGGGCTGGTCTTCCACCGAGTAATCGATCGCGAGCCCCCACTTGCTGCCGTCGCCGAAGTACGCCTGGATGAGCTGGGCGAGGTGGCTGACCGCCACCGTGACGCGCGTGCAGCCGGCGCGGGCGAGCTGATTGACCACGATCTCCATCACGGCCATATCGCCCACCGGGACCAGCGGTTTGGGGATCACCGTAGTGTACGGCGCCAACCGCGTTCCCTTGCCACCTGCAAGAATGACTGCTTCCATTGGCATTTCCAATTTCCAATTGGCAGTTTCCAATTTCCTTCAACCAGAATCCCGATCGGTTCCGGCGCGATTTTCAATTGGAAATTGAAAATTGGAAATTGGGAATCAAACCACGTATTGACCCACCCGGTACAGGTCCAGGTGGGCGCGGACAAACTCGATCGTTCGCCTCAGGCCATCGTCCAGCGACACCTTCGGCGACCATCCGGTCAAACGCAGCGCCTTGCGGTTGTCTGCCAGCAGCAGCATGACCTCGCTGCGGTCGGGGCGCACGCGGTCGGCGGCGGCCTCGATCTTCGCCTGGGGGTTGATCTGGGCGATGATCTTCTGCGCCAGCTCGCCGATGCTGATGGTCTTGCCCGATCCGGCGTTGATCGTCTGCCCCACCGCCGCGTCGCACTGGGCGACGGCGATGAACGCCGCGGCCGTGTCTTCGACGAACGTCAAGTCGCGCTGCGGGCTGAGCGAGCCGAGCTTGACGCTCGCGCACCCGGCCAGGAGCTGGCTGATGACCGTCGGGATGACCGCCCGCGCCGACTGCCGCGGACCGTATGTGTTGAATGGGCGTATGGTCGCCACCGGCACGTCGAAGCTGCGGTGGTAGCTCTCGGCCAGCTTGTCGGCCCCGATCTTCGAGGCGCTGTAGGGGCTCTGGCCCTGCAGCGGGTGGTCTTCATCGATGGGCGTGCGAACGGCCGTGCCGTACGTCTCGCTGGTGGAGGTCTGCACCATGCGGGCAACGCCGCAGGCGCGGACCGCCTCGAGCACGTTGATCGTGCCGGAGATATTCGTCGACACGTAGCTGCGGGGCGCCACGTAGCTGTAGGGGATGCCGATCAGCGCCGCCAGGTGGAACACGCACGAGCAGCCCTTGACGGCCGCGGTCACGCAGCCGGCGTCCTGCACGTCGCCGGCGACGATCTCGATGGCGGCCTGCACGTCTTTGCCCAGCAGGGCGAGGTTGCCGATGTCGTTGCGGCTGTTGTAGTGCACCATCGCGCGGACGCGGCAGCCGTGGCCCACCAGCGCCTCGACAAGATGGCTGCCGATGAACCCGCCCGCCCCGGTGACCAGAACCTGCGTGCCTTTGAGTTCCATTGTGGGGGCATTGTACGGTACCATGACGCCCGAATGAAAGTTCTCTTCCTCACCAAATACGACCTCCAGAAGTTCGGGATCGCCGAGCCGCTGTCGGCCCTGTCGGCCGCGCTGGGCAAGCTGGGCGTTGACGTGACCGTCTACAGCAGCGACCCCTCCGCCCGCGCGGGGCGGATGGGCAACGGTCAGCCGTGCATTTATGGGCCGATGCCCCGCCCGCACCTGCTGATGGGACACTTGGCGGCGCGGCACATCGCCCGCCTGTGCCGGCGCGAGGGGTTTGAGCTGATCCACTGCCATGGCCTGTATCGACCCGGCTGGGCCGCCCGCGCCGTGCGGCGCCTGGCGGACGTGCCGTACGTGGTGACGAGCTGGGGCGACATCGTGCCCACCTCGTCGCGCCAGCAGCGATGGTCCGTGCGGCGGCGCTGCCGCAAGATCCTGGCCGACGCGGCCGCGGTGGTGCATCCCACTTCCGTCATCGCAGAATACTCCCGGGCCCTGGGCCGCGGACCGACGGAATCCATCATCCCCAACGGCATCGACCTGGACCGCTGGCGCAGCACACAGCAGCAGTGCCCGCCCCGGCGGCTCGTGCAGGGACCGTACATCCTGGCCGTGGGCAAGCTGGTCGAGCAGAAGGGCTTCCAGGTGCTCATTCGCGCGATGGCCCAGCCGCCGCTCAAGGGCGGCGACGCGCGCCTCGTGATCGCCGGCGACGGTCCCGACGCGGCGGCCTTCAAAACCCTCGCTCGCGAGCTGGGCCTGAATGTCGCCGGGGGGCTCGATGCGATCAGCGACGCCCCCGCCGGATCCATCTGCTTCGCCGGGTTCGTCGACTTCGCGACCAAGGTGCATCTCTATCGCGACGCGGCGGCCGTGGCGTTCTCGTCGCAATATGGCGAGGGTTTCCCCGGCGTGCTGCTGGAGGCGATGGCCGCCGGCAAAGCGATCGTCGCCAGCGACATTCCCGCCACGCGGGCGATCGTTGGGCGGGACAGTGCGATTTTCGTCCCGCCGCCGCAGGAGCAGGCGTGGGCAAAGACGATGGGCGAGGTCTTGGATGATGACGAGCGCCGCGCCATGATGGAAAAGACCAACGGTACGAAGGTTGAGCAGTTCGCCTGGACCCGAGTCGCCCAGCAGTTTGCGGAGGTGTATCGGGCGATTCTTGACGGTGTCCAGGGACGCCAGACGCCCAGGCCGTCAGGCCGGACCTTTTCCATAACCGCCTGAGGCGGTAGAATCTTCAACGCATATGGCTAAACCCGCACCACGAGAAACCGCTCTTTGGGTCGTCCAGCGCCTTGTCGAGGGAGGCTTCCAGGCGCTCTTCGCCGGCGGGTGCGTGCGCGACATGCTGCTGGAGCACCCGGTGTACGATTACGACGTGGCCACCAACGCCACGCCCGATGACGTGCAGAGGATCTTCCCGCGCGTGCTGCTGGTGGGAGCAAAGTTCGGCGTGGCCATGGTGCTCCATCGCGGCCGCAAGGTCGAAGTCACCACCTTCCGCAGCGACGCGTCGTACAGCGACGGCCGCCGCCCCGACGCGGTGACGTTCACCACAGCCCAGGAGGACGCCCAGCGCCGCGACTTCACGATCAATGGGATGTTCTACGACCCGCTCAAGGCGGCACTGATCGATTACGTCGGCGGGCGCGGCGATCTGGAAGCGAAGATCATTCGCACCATCGGCAGGCCCGAGGAACGATTCGGCGAGGACTATCTCCGCATGCTGCGGGCCGCGCGGTTCTCCGTGCGCCTGGGGTTTGCCATCGAAAGAAAAACGGCCGCAGCCATCCGCGAACTGGCGGAGAAGATCACGGCCATCAGCGGCGAGCGCATCTTCGAGGAACTGAGCAAGATGCTCGCCCGCGCGTCGGCCGCCGAGGCGATAGACCTGCTGATCGACCTGAACCTGGCCCAACACATTTTCCCAGCCGAGTTGATGGCCGACGAGTCGCGCCTCGCCCGCGCGCGGCAGCGGCTGGCGAAGGTCGCCGGCAAGAAGAACCATACGCTGGCGCTGGCGGCGCTGCTGGCCGAGACGCCGGCGCCGGCCATCCGCGCCTGCGTGCGCCGCTGGGGCGCCTCGAACGAACTGCGCGACGAACTGAGCTATTTAGCCGCCCGCCTGGACGGATGGCAGAAGGCCGCCAATATGCAATTGGCTGACTTCAAGTTCCTCATAGGCAGCCCCTACTGGCCGCACCTGCAAGCCCTCTGGCGGGCGCAGGAGGAATTGGCCACCAGTAAATCCGAACAAACCAAACGCATCACCCAGCGAGCCGCCGCCATCGACCCCGAGGCCATCTGCCCCCCCGCCCTGGTCACCGGCGCCGACCTGCACGCACTAGGCGTAACCGACGGCCCAACGATGGGCAAACTCCTCCGCCGCCTCTACGAGGCGCAGCTAAACGAACAATTCTTTACCCGCGAAGCGGCGCTGGCAGAAGCGCGTCATTTGGTGGAAGGAACCGGAGAATAGAACGTACACGGGGTGCTCTGACTATTGGTCCTGGTACTCATTGCATTCTTTGGATTTTTCGGCGAGCTTTTTGATTTTGAAATATCGGCCCATCGCTGCGAGCCCTATAACGACCAGCACGATCCCAAAGACAAGCCCGAAAGCCGGGATCATCGTGTCGGACTTCTGTGAATCGACGCGGCTCATCCAATATATTGAGCCGACAATAACGATAATCCCAAAGAACTGGAAACGAAGCGCTCTGCCGACAAAGGACCGCAAACGAGTAGAGCCTTCGGCCGCCATGACTGTGTCAAAATAAGCCATCAACTTCTGGACATCTTCGGGAAGAGAGTCGAACTCCAGCCTTGTGCTCCCGATCCGAACAAACAGTCTCTTCTGCGGCGCAGAGCCCAGCGGCATAATCATATTTTCCGCCAGATTGGGGCTACATGTAGCAATGGTCTTTCCCAAAGCATTGACAAAGGCCACTTCTGATTCGGAAATGTCCAAGAACCAAGTTTCCCCTTTGTACGTGCCCTTCACGCAGTGAATAACGATGCGATCCTTCATAGCCCCATTACCTTCTATCCCAACACTCGTCCCGCCGGCTACTCGAACCGCTTGACGATCAGACAGGCGTTGTGGCCGCCGAAACCGAAGCTATTGGACAGGATGTACTGGACCTTCTTCTGGCGGGACTGGTTGGGGATGTAGTCCAGGTCGCAGCCGTCGCTGGGATTGTCGAGGTTCCAGGTCCCTGGCAGGACGCCGTCCTGCATGGCCTTGCAGCAAGCCACCAACTCCGCTCCGCCGGAGGCGCCGAGCATGTGGCCGGTGAGGCTCTTGGTCGAGGAGACCATCAGGCCGTGGGTGGCGTAGTCGCCGAAGGCCTTCTTGATCGCGACGGTCTCGGCCATGTCGCCCAGCTCGGTGCTGGTGCCGTGGGCGTTGATGTAGCCGATCTGGTCGGGGGCGATGGCGGCGTCTTCCAAGGCCAGGATCATTGCATCACAGGCGCCGGTGCCTTCGGGCGAAGGGGCCGTAATGTGGTAGGCGTCGCACGTGGCGCCGAAGCCCACCAGCTCGGCATAGATCTTCGCCCCACGGGCCTTGGCGTGATCGAGCGTTTCGAGAATGACCACGCCGGCGCCTTCGGCCAGCAGGAACCCGTCGCGGTCCTTATCCCACGGGCGCGAGGCGTGGGCCGGATCGTCGTTTCGCGTGGACAGGCCCTTGAGGGCGCAGAAGCTGGCCAGTCCGATCTCCGTCAGGGCAGCCTCGCTGCCGCCGGTGATGACGGCGTCGGCCCCGCCGCGCTGCAGCAACGCCATCGCCTCGCCGACGGCGTTGGCGGCCGAGGCGCAGGCGGTGACGGTGGCGTAGGACACGCCGGTGAGGCCGTAGAGGATGGAGATCGTTCCGGCGGCGGCGTTGCCCATCATCTTGGGCACCGTCAGGGGGCTGACGCGGGTGACGCCGCGGGCCATCATGATCTCGTGCTGTTCCTGCAGGGTCATCAGCCCGCCGATCCCGGTTCCGATGATGCAGGCGTAGCGGCGGGCCTTGGCGGGGTCGAAGACGATACCGCTATCGCGGACGGCCTCGATGGCCGCGGCGGTGGCGTACTGCGTGAAGGGGTCCATGCGCCGCGCCTCGCGCGGGTCGACCATGTCGACGGGCGGGCCGGCCCAATCCACAATCTGCCCGCCAATGCGCGAGGCGAAGGGGGCCGCGTCAAACCGCGAGATCGCCCGGATGCCGGTTTTGCCTGCCAGCAAGCCCGCCCAAAAGAGCGGTACGTCGTGGGCCACCGGGTTGACGGTCCCCAGCCCCGTGATTACTACACGGCATCTGGACATCGAACGCCTGACCCAAAGGCTCTAGGCCTTGTTGGAGTTCTCTTTGATGTAGTCGATCGCCTGTCCGACGGTCTGGATCTTCTCAGCCTCTTCGTCGGGGATGCTCAGTTCGAACTCGTCTTCGAACTCCATCACCAACTCGACGGTATCCAGGGAATCGGCGTTGAGATCGTTGACGAACGATGTTTCGCGCGTGATTTCGCTCTTGTCCACGCCCATCTGCTCGGCAACGATGTCTATGACCTTATCTTCGATTTCGTCTGGCACTTTGATTCTCCTCAACAACGATTCTTAGGTTCGCCCAACGCCGCCAGGGCCGGCGAGGGTGCGGTACTATAGCGTGACGGTCCAACCGATGCAATACCAATTCCGTGGGATTGCGTACAGACCGCTGCACGCCTTTACGTATGCATTCCGCCGTCGACGCTGAGCACTTGCCCGGTCATGTAGGCGGAGTTTTCCGAAGCCAAAAAGGCCACTGCGCGGGCAATATCGCCCGGGGTGCCCATGCGCTCCATCGGAATCATCGCCAACGCCATGTCCTTGGCCTGCTGGGGCAGCACCTCGGTCATCTCCGTGGCGATAAAGCCCGGGGCCACTGCGTTGACGCGAACATTGCGCTTGGCCAGTTCCTTGGCGGCAGACTTCATCAGGCCCAGCATGCCGGCCTTGGAGGCAGCGTAGTTGCCCTGCCCGCGGTTGCCTTCCAGCCCGCTGTAGCTGGACATATTGACGATGCTGCCGCAGCGCTGGCGCATCATGACGCGCGACGCGGCGCGGATCCCGTAGAAGGCGCTGGTGAGGTTGACCTTGAGCACCAGGTCCCATTCCTCGTCGGTCATCATCACCACGATGTTGTCGCGGGTGATGCCGGCGTTGTTGACCATGACGTCCAGGTGGCCGTATTTCTCGGCGACCGCGTCGACCATCGCCGTCATGCCGGCCGAGTCCGTCACGTCCTGCACGCGGGTTTCGAGCTTGTCGCCGGGGTTGCCCAGGGCCTCGGGCAGTTGGCCCAGCAGGTCGGCCTTGAGGTCGACCGCCACGACGGTCATGCCCATCTTGAGCAGTTCGCGGGCGATCTCGCGCCCGATCCCGCGGGCGGCGCCGGTCACGATGGCGACCTTCTGATTGTCGGGGGTTGCAGTTACAGTTTTTGCCATTATTTCACCTTTTCTTTACGGGTGCCATGGCGGGCGTTCCTCACCCGCCATGTCCCTGAATCTTCCGCTCAGGCATGGCGGCTGAGAAACGGCCGCCATGGCACCCTGCTATGCGTTTGCGGTCAATTGTTCTACCGCGTCGGCGGCGTTGACGCAAGTGATGGGCAGTTTTCTGTCGATTCTCTTGGCCAGTCCGGCCAGCACCCGCCCGGGTCCGATCTCGTAAAACGGCCCGCCGCCCTGGGCGATGAGATACTCCATGCACTGCTGCCAGCGCACCGGTTGGACGAGCTGCGCCAGCAATTTGGCGGCAATATCGCCCGCCGATGCATACGGCTGGGCGTCGACGTTCGACAGCACGACGCAGGAGGGATTCTTGAAGGCCACGCCGGCCAGCACGGCGGCGAATTTTTCCGCAGCCGGGGCCATCAACGCGCTGTGAAAAGCGCCCGCCACGTCCAGGGGCACCGCCATCTTCGCCCCGGCGGCGGGCGCCATCTCGGCGGCGCGGCGGCAGGCGTCTTTCTGGCCAGACAGCACGATCTGCCCAGGGCAGTTAAAATTCGCACAGACGAGCACTTCGCCCTGGGCGGCCTGGAGGCACAGCGCCTGGGCTTGGGCTTCGTCCATCCCGATCACGCTGACCATGCCCGAGGGCACTGCCGTGGCGGCCTGCTGCATCAACCGCCCGCGCTGGGTCACGAGCTTGACGCCGGTGGCAAAGTCCATCGCCCCGGCAGCGTAGAGGGCGGTGTATTCGCCCAGGCTCAGCCCGGCGGCAAAGGCGGGCGAGGCCAGCTTGCCCCCCGCTGCCGCGGCCACCGCTGCCGACATGGTGAAGATCGCCGGCTGCGCCACGTCCGTGCGCGAGAGCTCTTCCTTGGGGCCTTCGAAGCACAGCTTCATCAGCGGCAGACCCGAGATCTTTTCCGCCTGCTCGAACATCGCACGGGCGGCCGGATACTTTTCGCAGAGGTCCTTGCCCATCCCGACATCCTGGGCGCCCTGTCCTGGATATAGAAACGTCGTATTCATAGGTTCTTGATCTTCCTGTGGCGTTGCTGCGTCCAAAAAGCGAACACGAATGTCACGAATAACAACCGAAGAGAAAAGGCTTTGTTGTTTACGCTTTTATAGCCTCATTCGTCTTATTCGCGTCATTCGTGTTCTCTTGGGGCAATGAACAAGGCGTGAAAATTTACAATCGTATGACCGACCCGCCCCAGGTCAGGCCGGCCCCGAAGGCCACCAGCAGCAGCGTCGAGCCCGGGCCGATCAGGCCCTTCGACGACGCCTCGGCCATCGCCAGCGGGATCGATGCCGCCGACGTGTTGCCGTAGCGGTCGATGTTCATGTAGATCTTGTCCATGGGCAGGTCGAACTTCTCGGCCGCCGAGGCGATGATCCGCGTATTGACCTGGTGGGGAATGACCATGTCGATGTCGGCGACCTTGAGCCCGCACTGTTCCATGCAGTCGCCCAGCAGCCACTGCATCTTCTCGACGGCGAACTTGTAGACCTCGCGGCCTCGCATCTTGATGTAGTGATCGCCGGCGTCGATGGTCGCGTGCGTGGCGGCCTTGCCCGATCCGCCGGCGGGGATGTGGATGAAATCCCAGCCCGAGCCGTCGGTGTGCAGGACGTTGTACATCACGCCCTTGTCGGCGGCATCGGAGGCTTCGAGAATCACCGCGCCGGCGCCGTCGCCGAAGAGGATGCAACTGCCGCGGTCTTTGTAGTCGGTGTAGCGGCTGAGGCAGTCGGCCCCGATCACCAGCACGCGCTTGGCGGCGCCGTTCTCGATGAACTGGCAGCCGGTGGTCAGGGCGAAGATGAACCCGCTGCAGGCGGCCGAGAGGTCGAACGCCGGCACGTCGGTGGCGCCCAGGGCAGCCTGGATCATGCTGGCGCTGGAGGGCAGGAGCATTTGCGGGCTGACGGTGGCGCAGATGATCAGGTCGAGGTCTTTGCCGCTCTTGCCGGCACTGGCCAGGGCCTTGCGGGCGGCGTCGACGGCCAGGTCGGTGGTCGATTCGCCGTCGGCGACGACGTGTCGCTCGCGGATGCCCGTGCGCTGGATGATCCACTCGTCGCTGGTCTCGACCATGCGTTCAAAATCTGCGTTGGTGAGAACCTTGGCAGGAACGGCATAGCCCATGCCTGTCACCACTGCGCGGCGGGACTTGCCCATTGTCATTCCTCGGTGCTCTTGCAGAGCTCGGTGATCCGCTCGTTAACCTGGCGTCGTGAGAAATCGCCGGCCACACGCACGGCGTTCTTGATGGCGCGGAAATCGCTGGCGCCGTGGCAGATGATGCAGATTCCGGCCACGCCCAGCAGCGGCGCGCCGCCGTATTCATTGAAGTCGAATTTCTTGGCCAGTCCCGCCCCGGCCTCTTTGATTTCCTTCAGGCGGTCGGGCATGGCCATGGCGATCTCTTTGAGCACCGACTTGATCACGCTGGCGGCCATGCTCTCGATCAGCTTGAGCACGACGTTGCCGACGAAGCCCTCGCAGACGACCACGTCGACGGTGCCGCGGAAGAGGTCGCGCCCCTCGATGTTGCCGATGAAGTTGACGCCCTTGTCGTTTTTCATCAGTTGCCGCGTGGCCTTGACGAGCTCGTTGCCCTTGGCATCTTCCTCCCCCACCGACAACAGCCCGGTGCGGGCGTTCTTGACGCCGCAAATGGCGTCCATGTAAATCGAGGCCATGATCCCGTACTGCAGCAGGTGCTGCGGGCGGCACTGGATGTTGGCGCCCACGTCGCACACGGCCACGGGGTTGAGGCTGGTGGGCACGATCACCGCGATGCCCGGGCGATGCACGCCATCGAGGCGGCGCAGGTTCATCTGGGCGGCCGCCACGAAGGCGCCGGTGTTTCCCGCCGAGATGCACGCCTGCAGCTCGCCGTCGCGGTGCATCTTGGTCATCACGGCCATCGAGCAGTCGGGCTTGGCCCGCAGCGACGTGACCGGATGCTCGTTCATGGTGATGAACTGCGACGCATGCCGCACGTCGATCCAGGATTCCCAGTCGGCCACGCCCTCGGTCTTGAGTTGCGCGTAGATGGCGTCTTGCTGGCCAACGAGGACGACGCGATCGCCCGGCGCGAGCAACTCGCGCGCCGCCAGAGCGCCGCGGACTTCCTCGACCGGGGCATGATCGCCGCCCATGGCGTCAATACCGATCCGCATGGGCTAGCTCTCCTTTTCTTCGACCTCGAGCTTGAGCCCCGGACGCACGTACCCGCAGTTGCTGCAGGCGGCATGGGGCAACTTGGGGGAGTTGCACTTGGGGCAATCCGCCAGGTTGATCGGACGAAGGGCGTGGTGGCTGCGACGCTTGCGCGTCCGCCCTCTGCTGAGTTTATATTTCGGGAGCATATCCTGACCTTCCATCCGCGGGACCCGGCCGGTGTGGCCGACTCGCCCGCGCAATTTAAGAAACGCAAGAAATTAGTCAGTCCTGACCGCTTTGTCAAGACAATCCCAATTCCCCGCACCCGTTCATTTTTCACAACGAGTCTATTACGCCGCTCGTGAGCGCCATGGCGGCAAGTTTTGTGGCATGGGCGTCTCGCCCATGCTCTTGCTGTGTGGCATGGGCGTCTCGCCCATGCTTTCGTTTTGTGGCATGGCCGGGACGGCCATGCCAGCACGGGCGAGACGCCCTTGCCACAAAACTAGCCCATCTTCTGCCGCACCCACTCGACGCCGGCGTCAAGCGCCGCGGGCAGCTTCGTCGGGTCTTTGCCGCCGGCCTGGCCCAGGATCGGCTTGCCGCCGCCACCGCCGCCGGCCACGGGCGCTACCGCCTTGGCCCAGTCTGCCGCGCTGACCTTTCCCGCGTCGGCCAAAGCCTGGTCCACCATCGTGATGATGCAGACTTTGCCCTCTGCCGCCCCGCCGGCCATCACCGCTGCGGCGCCTTTCTGGCGCTGCTGGTCGGCGAAATTGCGAATGGCGTTCACGTCGGCTGTGGGCAGTTCGATCACCAGCACGCGGCCGTCGTCGCTCTTGTAGACGGTTCGGCCGCTCTCGCCCGCGCCGCCGGCGGCCGGGGCTGCAGGCTTCTTGCGCAGGTCCTTGATCTCTTTCTGCAGCGCCTCGATGCGCTGGGCGATCTCGTCAGGGCGAACCTTCAGAGCCCGGGCCGCCTCGGCCAGAACGCGGTCGGCCTCTTGCACGTGCGCGACCGCTCCGCGCCCGCTGACGGCCGTGATGCGCCGCACGCCCTTGGCGACCGACTCCTGCGACAAAATCTTGAACAGCCCCACCTGCCCCGTGCGGTCCAGGTGCGTGCCGCCGCAGAACTCGACAGCCGCCGCGGCCGCTCCGTGCTGCCCCACCGCCACGACGCGGACGGGGTCGGGATATTTTTCGCCAAAGACCGCGCGCACGCCGGCGATCTTCGTCGCATCGGCCAGGGGCATGACGCGGGCCGACACGTCCTCGTCGGCCAGGATCCGCTCGTTGACCATCGTCTCGACGCGGTGGAGCTGCTCGTCGGTCATGGCCTGGTTGTGCGAGAAGTCGAAGCGCAGGCGGTCGGCGGCCACTTCGCTGCCGGCCTGGTTGATGTGCTCGCCCAGTTCGGCCCGCAGCGCCCAGTTGAGCAGGTGCGTAGCCGTGTGGTTTCGCATGATGTCCATCCGCGCCGGCGAGACGACGCATTCGACCTGGTCGCCCACGCCCAAAGCGCCGACCGTCACGCGCCCCACGTGCAATACGGCCGGACCCGCCAGCCGCGTGTCAGTCACTTCAAACCGCCCGCCGCCCGGGCTGGTCAACACACCCGTGTCGCCGACCTGCCCGCCCTGCTCGGCGTAGAAGTTCGTCTGGTCGAGCACGACGGCCGCCTCCTGGCCGGCCGCCAGTTTGCCGCTGGTCACGAAGGCGCCTTCAACCACCCATCCCAGCACCGTGGCCGTGATCGGCTCGCGATGGTACTTGCCCGCATCGTCGGTGGCGGGAAGGTCATGAATCTCCCCGGCCTTGAACGCCCCGCCGGCCGCGGACGTCTCTTTGTGCACCGCCATCGCGGCAGCGTAGCCCTGCATCTCGACGCCCAGCCCGCGCTCGGCGGCCATGATCTGCGTCAGGTCCACCGGGAAGCCAAATGTCGCGTACAGGTCGAACGCCACCTCGCCGGGCAGTTCCTTCTTGCCGCCCTCGCGAAGGCGGGAGGCCTCTTTTTCGAACAGCGCAATCCCGCGGTCGAGCGTACGGCCGAACGATTCTTCCTCCGACGCGATCGTCTCGATCACGTATTTCTGGCGCTTGCCAAGCTCGGGGAAGGCCTTGCCCATCATCTCGACGACCTTGGGCACCAGGTCCACCAGGAACGAACCGGAGATGTCGAGGTACTGCCTGCCGTAGCGGGCGGCCCGGCGCAGGATGCGTCGCAGCACGTAGCCGCGCCCTTCGTTGGAGGGGATGATCCCGTCGGCAATGGCGAACGTCAGCGTGCGGGCATGGTCGGCGATCACGCGGCAGGCCACGTCGCGGAGGTCCTCGGCGCTGGTGACGTCGAAGCGATCTTTCAAACCCAAGTTCGAACCGTAGCGATGCGTCGTCAGCGTCTCGATCTTCTCGATCAGCGGCACGAACAGGTCCGTGGCGTAGTTGCTGCTCTTGCCCTGCAGCACCATACAGATGCGCTCCAGGCCCATGCCCGTGTCGACGTGCTTGGCCGGCAGCGGCGTGAGGGCCCGCGTCTCGTCGCGATTGAACTGGATGAACACCAGGTTCCAGATCTCCATCACACGCCGATCGCCGGCGTTGACGAGGTCCTTGCCGCTCTTGTCAGGCGTGAGGTCGATGTGGATCTCGGTGCACGGGCCGCACGGACCGGTCTCGCCCATCTCCCAGAAGTTGTCTTTCTTCTTGCCCCAGACGATGTGCGAGGGGTCGATGTCCGTGCGCTGCTGCCAGATCTGCCGCGCCTCGTCGTCGGCGGCCAGGTTCTCCGCCGGGTCAGCCGCAAGCACCGTGGCGTACAGGCGATCCTTGGGCAAGCCCCAGACGCCCGTGAGCAGCTCCCACGCCCAGGCGATGGCGTCGGCCTTGAAGTAGTCGCCGAAACTCCAGTTGCCCAGCATCTCGAAGAAGGTGTGGTGGTACGTATCGTGGCCGACGTCTTCGAGGTCGTTATGCTTGCCGCCGGCGCGGATGCACTTCTGCGAGTTGTGCGCCCGCACGTACTCGCGTTTTTCCTGGCCGAGGAATATCCCCTTGAACTGGTTCATTCCCGCGTTGGTGAACAGCAGCGTCGGGTCGTCGCCGGGCAGCAGCGATGACGAAGGCACAAACGTGTGCCCACGCTGAGCGAAGAAGTCCAGAAACTCGTTGCGAATGTCATTAGCCGATTTCATGGGTGCCTGCGCCTGGGGGTCTGCGAATCCGTAGGACAAATCGAACCGGTCATTTTAGCGGCACAGGCACACACCGCCAAGCAACAATTGACTCCGGACGCGGATTAGAACAACTCTCGCGACTCGGCGGACTCGCCAGAGGCATCGCTCTTGGCCCAAAGATGCGTCTTGCAGTTGTACGTCCACCCCATGCGGGTAAGGCGGTCGGCAAACTCCCGGCGGTCAAGAGACAGGCACCCCAACGCTCGACGATTCCATAATTCAATCACCACGCGATTGAACAAAGCTTCGTTTGAAAAACTGGTGCTTCCGTGGTTGAGGCATGCTTCAAATACCTCTGACAAGACTTGTTCGAGTTGGCCCGCCGGCCGCACAGGAATTCTTCGCGGCTTCGGACGATTCTCCGGTTTGTAGAAAGTGAGGATCAACTCGCCGGCAAGCATGCTGGCAGAATTTTTCTTCTTGTGCATGGACCAGATAACATCGCCCGTCTGCGTGATGGCCGTCTTAAGCAATGCACCGCACTCGCTGGCCGTTTCGAGAATTGTCGCAAAATACGACAGGTCCCAATGTTGAAAGACAATCGAGCACCACCGGTCGCCACGCAAAAGCCTGAAGCACATTCGAATGCTCTGTGCCAGGCTTTGCCGATAGTGCTCTTCGCTATGTCCGCATTCCCCGCCGACAATAGTCTCATTCTGTCGCGTTTCTTCGGTTACGGGAAAACCCAGCCAGTGGTTCCAAAGAATCGAAAGGTCGAGATAGCTGATAAAGGCTCCATATGGAGGATCGGTGAAAATGTAGTCCACGCTCCCCGGTGCCAACGTCTGATCGAGCGTGCCGGCATCTTGCGATAGCACAATGAAGTCGCGCTGACTGTCCAGCACCAGTCTGTCCTTGGTCCTCTGAAGCCAGTAATCCCGCGTTTGCAGAACCTCTTTCTTGGCCGCAAGAACATTCAGGTAACGCCCCCGGAACGTCTCCCAGATAGGCAGTTCCACGCACTGTGAAGCCAGCTTGTAGCGATAGATGCTGAATATGCTGGACCCGCCGCGACTGGCCGCCCGCCCCTTGGCCGACAGGAATGTCTTGTTCAGCTTGGAGACAGCCGCAGACCAGGCGAGCAACAGCAGTTCCCGCACCACGCCTGATTCCCTGTCGATGGCACTCTTAAGCAGCGCCAATCCGGCCAACTGGCGCGGCGTGAACAGGTCGTAAAAAAACTCCGCGTCGGACGTTCGCGGCAAGGGGATGTTTTCGGGTAACGACAACTTCTGCAGCCACTGAGCGGCCGCGGACTCGCTCTGTTCAATCTGGGCAAGGGATTCAACCGTCTCTCGTTCGATGCGTTCGAATGCTTGCTGCAGCGGTGCGATGGAGGGCAGCGTGGTATCTGCAATGTTCCTCGCCAGGAAATTGGCAAAAGGATTCAGATCGTTGTGGATGGCTCGCCGCCCCAGCAACATCGCTTCGATGGCGGTGACGCCTGTCCCTCCGAAAGGATCCAGAACAACATCCTCTTGGCGAGAATACCGTTCGATATACGCCCGGACCACGTTGGGCGGGCGGCGCGTGAAATAGGGGTGAACGCCATAGTGCCGCGCGTCTTGCTGTCGTGCGGCTGGAATCGCCTCGACGATAGGTTGGATGGTGGCACGGGTCATCTAACGGCTCAGGTAATCCGCCAAAACAGGCAGTTCAACGAAATCAATATGCGCAGGCGGATTGATGATATCGTGTTTCATGCACAGAACGACAGCCCGCGGAAGACTCGTATATCGAGTCACTTGATACGTAAATCCTGTCGATCGTTTCTTTATTTCAACAGGGCAAGTGTACATGGGCAACGAATTGAACTGGAACCGGCTGGTAACGCAATCATAGCCTCTTCCCAGATAGGCGCTCAACTCCAGACCAAGGATAGATAAAGCTCCTCCCGTTCGGAGCAAATCGGATTCGAGAATGTTCCTGGCTTTCGAATCCCCATGCTCGGCTGCCACGCGGTTGATCTGGGAGGCAGCCCATTCGCTCCATGCAGGGGAACGTCTTCGGCAGGCGTCGAGTTGCTGTCTCCAGAACTTGCTCTGGTAGTCACGGTGGAAAGAAAGCGGCGCATGCACCTTCTCCAGGGGCCGATCCCGTTTAGCCCCCTGCATCCGCACGGCGGTGGGAACAAGAATAAAATGCCCGTCCGGATGAATCTCGACATCCAGATCGATTCTCTCAAAATCACGTCCCGCTTTCAGGCCATACCAATACCGAATCGCTTCGCCGATAGACTGTTCACCGCCTGCTTTCTGGATACGATCATGCCCGACTTTGCCTGAGATGACCTTGTCGCCGGAAAGCTTATGGTCCCGGTCCACAGCCATGAAAGAACTGCGGGCGATTCCATAAGGAGTCTGCAGCACCACCGGGCAAGCACCTCGCTTGCGAAGAAACTCCTTCACCGGCTGCGAGAGCCCGTGGAAGAAATACTGAGGCCCGCCCGATTTCCTGCTCTCGTCTTTGGTTTGCTGAAGGTGCATCGTTTCTATCCTTGCCGGCGGCCAATGCGACGACTGGCATTATCCGCTCTTTTGCACCTTCACTCAAGACATGGCGGAATAATACTCTCGATGGAAAAGGCAACCGCCACGGTGGGCGCTGTGGCGGGAGGGCTTGGGCGCGACAGCCACGACTGGCGAATCGAACGTTCAGGGATCGTGGCTCTCCGGGGCTTCGCCCCTGCGCGCCACGGCACCCTGCTCCACAACTTTACGTGCTACGCCGCGTGAGCGATCACGAAGTTGACCAGGTCCTGGCACTGGAAGAAGCCTTGCCACATGTTGTGGCCTTGGCCTTTGGGGATCAGGAGCTTCACCAGGCCGCCGAGCTTCTGGTAACGCTGAGCCAGTTCGCCGCTGTTGGCCTCGAGGGGCACCAGTTCGTCGACGTCGCCGTGGATGTGGAAGAGCGGCACGCCGGCGGCCGCCAGCGGGGCCAGGCGGTCAATGGGGTTGTGGGCCTTGAGGGCGGCGGCGAGCTGCTTTTCGGTCAAGGCGTAGGCGCCGCAGGCCTTGTCGAGTCCCGGCCAGCTCGCCAGATTGCAGACGGGGTAGATGCCCGCGATGGCGCCGACGCAGTCGGGATTTTCCGCCGCCCAGTTGTAGAGCATGAGCCCGCCGCGGCTTCGCCCGAGCAGGCAGGGCTTCTTGGAGAACCCTGGTCCGCGGGTGAGTTCTTTGTAGAGGGCGCTGTAGAGCGTGCGGCCGGCGGGGCTGCCGTACGATTCGCCCACGTCGATTCCGGCCACGGCGATGCCGGCCTTGCCGAACTGGTCGATCATCCATTGTTCTTCCGGTCCGGGCAGTCCCTTCAACGTCGGGGCGTACCAGACCCAGGGCGTGGCGCGGGTGGCGCTCCAGTTGGTCGGCGGAATCACAAACGCGTCGCGGCCTTCAATGATGAATGTCTCGGTCGGCATGTGTTTGCTCCAGCGGTTTGTACCGGCGGGTTCGAGTCAATTGGCCGGCGCGGGCGCGGCGTATGCGTGGTCGCGGCCGGTGGCGGCGTACCCTCCGGCGCGGGGTGCGTATTCGCCGCGGTCGACCTTGTCGGCCAGCACCTGCGTCGAGACCACCATCGTCAGGGCCATTCCCATCATGGTCCGCTCGATGGCGGCTCGGCCGAGGCGCAGGGGCTCCTGGCGTTCGGCGGCGATGCCGGCCTTGCACTGCTCGAGGCGCGAGACGATCCGCGCGACGGAGGCGGGGTCGAAGTATCCGAACCGCCTCAGGGTTCGTTCTTCGAGCAGGTGGCGGACGTAGTCGGTGGCGTCGTCGCCGACAAAGGGGGTGCCGAAGGGCGCCAGGAACGGTTTCTTGACTCGCTGGAGCACTTCCTGGGGCAGGCGTCCGGCCATGGCGCGGCGGAGCAGATATTTCTGCGACGTCCATCGCGTTTTGATCAGCGGCGGGACGCGGGCGAGGAACTCCTGCACCGTGCGGTCGAGGAAGGGGTATCGCCCCTCGACGCTGTTGGCCATCAGCGCCCGGTCGCCGTGGGAGCCCAGCAGGTGGTTAGTCATGAACACGCGGCTGGAGACGTACATCGAGCGGTTGAGCTGGTCCCAGCGGTTCATCGTTTCTCGGGGCAGGTTGACCAGTTCGCTGTCGTCGCAGGCGGCCGAGCGGGCGAGCATCTCGGGGGTGTAGATCATCTCGCGGACGGCGCGGAAGTACAGGAACGTGATCATGACCGACGGGAAGAATCCAAACAGCGAGTGGGCGTAGCGCGTGTCGTCGGCCTGGGGGATGAACGGGTTGCGCCGCCCGCTGGAGTAGGCGAACAGCGGCTTCATGAACAGATTCAGCAGCACGCTCAGGGGCGCTCCGCAGCGCTGGCGCATGGCTTCCCAGCGGAAATACTCGTAGCCGCCCAGGGCCTCGTCGCTGCCTTCGCCGGTGAGGACGACCTTGACGTGCCGGCTGGCCAGTTCCGACAGCGACATCAGCGGGACCGATTCGGTGCTGAGCATCGGCGCCTCGCCGTGGTAGATCAGCTTGGGCAAGTCGGCAGCGAGGTCCTGCTGGCGGTACAAGCGGCGGTGTACCTCGATGTCCAGCGCCTCGGCCAGCCGCTGCGTGCGGTGGCTCTCGTCGTAGCTGGGCTCGGGAAAGCCGATGGTGAAGACGCGCTTTCGCACGTCGTCGCGCCCGTTGGCCATGGCGGCGACCGACGCCGAGTCGATGCCGCCCGAGAGGTACAGGCCCACCGGAACGTCGGCCTTGAGGCGCCGGCAGGTGGCGGCCTGGAAGATATCGTGAAACTCCGACGCCCACACGTCGGCGGGGCGGTCTTCGTACTGGCCCGCGTCGGGGTAGGGGATGTCCCAGTAGACGCCCTCGCGCAGTCGCCCGTCGACGATCTCGAGATAGCGCCCGGGCCCGAGGCTGCGGATGCCCTCGAACATCGCCCGCGGCGCGGCGGCGCAGCCCAACGCCATCACCGAGTCGATGCTCCGCACGTCGATGCGCGGTTTCACCAGACCGGTGGCGAAGATCGCTTTCATCTCCGAACCGAAGACCAGGCAGTCGCCGGCGACGGCGTAGAACAGCGGGCAGATGCCCATCCGGTCGCGCGCCAGCAGACCGCGGCGACGGGCCGAGTCCCACAGGGCGATGGCGTATTGGCCGTCGATGACCTCCAGCGCGTCGAGCCATTTCTCCTCGAACAGATGCACCGCCACCTCGGTGTCGCAGTGCGATTTCACCACGTGCCCGCGGGCGACCAGGCCCGAGCGGATCTGGTCGTAGTCGTAGATCTCGCCGTTCATCACCAGGTGGTGGCGGCCGCTCTCGTCCTGCACCGGCTGCCTGCCGTGGGCGGGGTCGATGATCGCCAGTCGCGTGGCGCCGAGGAAGACGCTGCCATCGCGAAAGAAGTCGCGGTCGTCGGGTCCGCGATGGTGAATGACCGAAAGCACCGCCCGCGGGTCAAACGCCGGCAGCGGGCCGCCCGCCAGATTGATGATGCCTGCGATTCCACACATTGACTATCTCCATGAGGCGCCCCCAGAACGGCAAGGCGGTTAATCATAGCCTCTTCTACGCTTGAGCACAAGGCCAAGACGCGGGCTGGGCAGGGCGATCGCATCCAAATAGTCGAGGGCACGACACGGGACGGTTTGAATCCAGAGGCGATTGGCCTGCCCCGCCCGGGTTCCCTGTTCACAAAAGCACTTCGGGGCGGTAGAGTGCTATGTGCCTTTTTCGTGGGATTAGATTACATGAGTGGCGTTGGAATTGGATTTACTGTCGCGGGGGTGGCGTTGGGCGTGCATGTCTTCGCCGGCGTGCTGCAGCACCTCTTTGCGCGCCGCGACCGTGCGGGCAACCAGGACAAGGCTCTGGTCATCTTCGTCGAGTCGATCCGCTGGCTGGGCGTGGCCTGGGGCAAGCGCACCGTCGCCGCGGGCCTGCGCGACGCGGGCTTCGGCGGCGAGTTCCTCTACTGGCCATGGCACAGCACCTGGCGGGGATGGCTCGTGCTGCCGGCCATCATGGACCGCCGCATGCTCGAGAAACGCTCGACCGAGCTCTCTGAGTTTATCGCCGCATGCAAACGCAGCAAACCCGACCGCCCCATCTACGTCATCGGGTATTCCTGCGGGGCCTTCGTGGCCCTGAGAGCGCTGGAACTGCTCAAGGGCGGCGTCACCGTCGAGGGCGCCGCTTTCCTCGCCGGGGCCATCAGCCCCAACCACGACCTGACAACCGCCGCGGCCGCCGTGCGCGGTCCGATGGTCTCCAGCTCCTCGGTGGCCGACTGGCTCATCGCCGGGATCGGCACCTGCATCTTTGGAACTGCCGATCGCAAACACGCTCCCGCCGCCGGGATGGTAGGCCTCCACGGGCCCGGCAGCGAAATCCTCACCCACGTATCCTGGCACCCGCTGTACGCCCGGTTCGGGCACTGGGGCGGACACTTCGCCGCCTCCGGACGCGGCTACGTCGCCAACATCATCGCTCCGGCCCTGGGACTCGCACAACAGGCTCATTAGTTCGTTGAACTCGTCAGACTGGCTACTCTAACCAATTAACCAGTCAACCAATCCACGGCCTATAATTTGCTGAAAGGGGGGTACCCGAATGGTGCTGCGAATCATCGGATTGGCCCTGCTTGCCGGGGGCATCGTGTTTCTGATATTAGGTCTTAACGCCACCGAGACCACCGGCGAGACCTTGCGAAAAGAGTTCGCCGGCCAGTACAGCGACGAGACGACCTGGTACATCATCCTGGGAGTCGTCGGCATTGTCGTCGGCGGCGCCCTGGCGATCTTCGGCCCGCGCCTGGGCAAGAAGGGTCCCTGAACGCGGATATTTCACCGCGGAGATCGCAGAGACGGGAAGTTCGCGCAGGAATTCACATTCCCGCCCCCGCGCACGCGCGGTAGCATCAGGCAGATGAACCGGGCGGACAACGCCGCACCGCCAAGCGCCCCCCGCGCGAACAGGCCCGGGCTTGCTGAGAAAGGACCCCATGCAGATTCTCGCCGGCCGATACAAGCACCGACACCTCCTGCCCCCGCCGCCGCAGGCCAAGACGCGACCCATCACGTCGCTGGCCAAGAAGTCCGTCATGGACACGCTGGGCGGCCTCATCGACGACGGCGTGGTGCTCGACCTGTACTGCGGCACCGGAACGCTCGGGATCGAGGCCCTCTCGCGCGGGGCGCGCCGGTGCTTCTTCGCCGACAACAACGCCGACGTCATCGACTGCCTGCGCCGCAATATCGATGCCCTCGAAGGCGCCGCCGAAAGAAGCGTCGTCTGGCAGGGCAACGTGCCCCTGCGAATCGGGCAATGGCTCACCGACGTCAGCGACGCCGTCGACGTGGCCTTTGTCGACCCGCCCTACGACACCGTCCGGGCCTGGGACTGGAACGACATCGCCCGAGACCTGCTGACCCCGCTGGCCGCACGCCTGAGCCCCAACGGCCTGATCGTCCTGCGAACCCCCGGAAAGATCACCGTCCCGCCGGGCCTGGGCGGCCTGTCCACCTGGCGCCAGCGCCGCTACGGCGACATGCGCGTCACCATGCTCGAATTGCCCAGACCGGAACCATAAAAAACGCCGGTCCCGTTTCGGGGACCGGCTTGAAGTTCGCGCAGCTCAGCCTGAAACTCTACTTGGGCATCAGCACCGTGTCGATCAGGTGGACCACGCCGTTGGAGGCCTCAACGTCGGCCGTCGTCACCGTCGCGTCGTTCACCATCGTCTTGCCGTCTTTGGTGCTGATCTTGAGTTCCTCTCCGCTCAAGGACTTCAGCGTTTCCTTGCCCGCAAGGTCCTTGGCTGTCAGCTTGCCCTCCACCACGTGGCACTTGAGGACCTTCTGAAGCTCGGCCTTGTTCTCGGGCTTGAGCAGTTCGTCCAGCTTGCCTGCCGGCAGCTTGTCGAAGGCCGCATTCGTCGGGGCAAAGACCGTGTACGGCCCGGCGCCCTTGAGGGTCTCGACCAGATCGGCGGCCGCCAACGCCTTGACCAGCGTCGTGAGGTTTTCGTTGGCCTTGGCGGTTTCGACGATGTCTTTGGCCGCGGCGTCGGCCTGCGCCCAGGCCATTCCTGCAACACCGATCATCGCCAGCGTGGCGAACCCCAGAGATATCCACTTAACGTGCGTCATTTGTACACCGATCCTTTCTGGCCACATGGGCCTTGGTATGCGTTCCCCCGTGAATCGCCGAATTCTATTCGCCCACCGGTCCGGAATTAGAGCCGGCAGCGAATTTCGGGAAGCAAGCGGAGTAGAGCGTCAGTGCGCGGTCTTATGAAAAGGCCAATCGTCATAGCTCGTGACGAATCCCCATTTCTGAGCGGGCAGATTGTGTTTCTCGGGGTTGGACTCGATGTATCGGATGCAGGTGCGCATGGACTCGATGCTGTCCTTGTAGACGCTGCGCGAGAGACTTCCGCGCGGATCGTTGGGTAACCAGTGACCGTACCCTGTGAGAATGATGTGATGGGCGATGATCATGGTGCGGTATTCTCAAAGAAACGAACGCCGCACCGCAAGCGGATTCTTCGCGTTTGTACCCATCTCATGACGCTTCCGCGAAGAGCAAACGCCCCACCGCAAGCGGCGAGGGTGCTCACTGCACCCGCTTGCGGTGCGGCGTTCGTTAATTCGCCCGTCGACCGGACATTGCACATTCCTTGCAGTTTGTTGTACTTTTCACAGCGAATTGCGGGAAGCAGCAGGACTCGCTACTCGGTCTATGGTAATGACGGAAACCATCTTGACGCCCCGGTGATCTATGCTACGATGACACTCTGGACCCGCAAAAAGGAAGGAAGCCTCAATGTCAAACCGCTACGCATGTGCTATCGCTGCATCTTTAGTGATCGCCGCAGTGTCTCTTTCGGCTCGCGCCGCCACGTACCAGGGCAGTCTCACGTATACCCCCGGATACCCGGCGGATTCCAGCGACGGTTTGGCCGTGGGCCCGTCGAATCTGCAGTGGGTCAACTACACCGTCAGCATGTCGTGGACCGTCACCAATGAAGACGCGTCCTATGCGACGCATCCGTGGAAGTACACCTACACCTTCGGCCACAACGGCACGCAGGCGGCGATCAGCCACCTGATCATCGAGGCCTCCGAGGGCATCAGCGCCGCCAACATTACCGGCCTCACTGGCGCCACTCTTGATTCAGCCGGCATGCAGACCGTGCAGTCGGGCAATCCCGACATGCCCGAAGGGCTGGTGGGTCTGAAGTTTGCCCCTGCCGCAGATGCGTTTTCGATGACCTGGACGTTCTACAGTGATCGCGCGCCGGTCTGGGGAGACTTCTACGCCAAGTGCGGCGGCAAACTGGGCGGCTTCAATCACGCCTATAACTACAACCTGACCGGCTTGGTCGAAAGCGGCTTCCTCACCGGCGACGTCGACCCGACAGCCGCGCCCAGCAACGGTTCGGTCGCCTTCCACATCCTGCGCCCCGACACCGTCTCGATCCCCGAGCCGGCGACAATGTCGGTCCTGGCCGCCGGCGCCCTCGCCGCCCTGATCCGCCGGCGCAGAACCCGCGCATAGCGATGCCGGTGGATTCGGGTTTCAGGTCCATAAGCTTGCGGCCGCCTTGAGCCGCTCACCGCACCGCTATGCCGAGAGCCAATCCAGCAGCAACATTGGCAGGCCGATCCCGACAGCGGCGCCGTAGATAGCGTCGAGCCAGACCACTCGCCCGACGTTCAAAACGGCGATCAGGCCTGCCAGCGGCAGGCTCAGGATGCCCAGTGGATTACCCCGTCGGGCCGCGGCCCATCCCTCGCGCCACAACGTGCTCACGTCGCCGGTGGAAGGAATCGCGTGCATCCCGATCGAAATGCCCAGCCAGAGCATCAGCAAGCTCTTGCCATTATGGATGCCGAACACCTCTCGCGGCAGCATGACCGGAAAACAGATCGCCACGCACAGCAGGGTGTTGAGCAGGAAGGGACCCATGCAGATCAGCAGCGTCGAGGTGAAATTCCCGGGCTGCTCGTGGATGACGTAGCCTGCTGGATTGCCAAAGCGGAAAAAACAGGCGTCAAACACCGCCACCTTGCGCAGGCGGCAAAACAAAAGGTGGGCCGCCTCGTGAACGATCACTCCGGGAAACGTCAGGGCAGCGATTACCGGACCGGGAATAATGAAGAACATGATTACTCCTTGCTCGATGCCGGCCTCGAAGCGGCGCCGACGGTGGCCAGATACTGCTTGCGGCTGATGATCGTCCGCGTGTTGATGCGGTGAAGGATCCGCTGGCGATACTCGTCGGGGTGGGGATCATCGCTGCCGGCAGGCAGCGCATTGAGAATCGCAAGGGCCTGCGCCTTGTAGCTGTCCTGTCCGCTCTGGGCGTACATGCACGCCAAGGCCGAGGCCACCTGGGCGCGGCTGGCGTCATCGCCCTGGAGTTGCTCCAGGGCGCGAGCCTTGTCCAGAAATGCCGGGTAGTCCTTAGCATCGAAGGCCGCCCCGCCCTCGGCTCGCAGAATCAGCGCGTCAAGCGCCTTGACGGGGATGTTCGAGTCGCCGCGCGCTTTGCGGAAGCACTCCACGGCAGCGGCAGAGCGGTCTTCCTGCATCGCGTCAATTCCCCTGTAGATCAAGGCGTCGGCCCGAAGGCGGGAATCTTGCGGCAGGGCCTGGGAGGCTTGGTCTGTCAGCTCCGCTGCAAGTTTGAAATCCCCTTTTTCAGCGGCTTGCACGCCGCGGGAATACGCCAGATGGGCTTGGGCGGCCACCGCCAGGCCCCTCACTTCGGCGCTCTCGGGAACATGCCCTGCCGCCGCCTTCGCCATCGAGTCTGCCTTGACGTAATCGGGCTGGGGCGACTTGAGGCATTTGATTGCCGCCCGGGCCTCAAAGAATCCTTGGAAGAATCGCCAGTTCGTCGCCAGTGAAAAGACGATCAGCCCAGCCACCACCAGTGAGGCGGCCTTGACCCACAAGGGCAGCGGATAATGGAGCAACCGCTGCGAACAGCTATCGCAAACCGGATGCCCGGCCACGCTTTGCAGCTCCAGCGATCCGAAATCTGCGCCGCACACGGCGCAGACGGTGGTATCCACAACCGGCTGGACCAGCCCCTGGGGAACTTCGCCGGCAGGGTAACTCTCCACCTCGCTAGTGCAACAGGCCTCGCAGAATATCTTGCCGCCCACGTCAAACATGGTGGCCGCCGGAGCAGTGATCCCGCACCCGTCACATCGCAATTGCTTCATTGATGCCCCTCATACTGCGCTCTTGATCAACCGTTATTCCAAACGCTGCCGGTATTCTGCCCCCAGCGCAGCCCCTGGGCAAGAGCCTGCTTGTCTTTCTGGGGACGTGGCAGCCAGCGCAGCCTCCCGTCCAGGGCAACGTCCTCAATCCGGCAGGGAATACTGCGGAATCTTCATCCACTGGCCGTCCTTCATCGCCGACTGGTGGGCGACGATCCCGCAGACGGTCATGTTCAACGCCTGCGCCACGTCCACCAGCGGGCGGCGGTTGGTGAGAATCGCCTCGACGAACTCGTTGGTAAGGTATCCGTGCGAGCCGCCGTGCCCGCCGGCGGCGAGCCCGGGCGGCAGCGGCGGCCGCGCGATCAGCGGCGCAGGCTCGCCGGCGCCCTCGGCATAGAAGCTGCCGTCGTATGATCCTTTTTCCGCGCGGAGGCGCCCCTGCTCTCCGCCGCGGCCGGGCGTGTCCCAACTCACGGCCATCCGCGCCATGCCGCCCTCGCTCGTTCGCAACAACGCCACCTCCGTGCCGAAGGGATTGCCGAAGGCGTTATTCTCCGCCTTGAGGTGCTCGATGGAACTGCGTGCGCCCAGGCAGGAGACTTCGGTGAAGCTGCCGCCGGTGATGCCCACATAGTACGCCGACGAGTGCGTGACATACCACTGCGGGGGCAGACCCGTCCGCCACGCCCCGTGGGCCGCCAGCGGCGTGGGAAAATAGTGCCAGTACTCCCCCTCGGTGTAGATCACGCGACCCAGATCCCCGCGCCGGTACATCTCCCGCGCCGAATGAACGTCCTGGTGGTAGCAGGAGGTCTCGAACATCATGTACGTGCATCCGGAAGCCTTGACCGCTTCGAAAAGCGCGTCGGCGTCGTCAAGCGACCCGAAGACCGCCGGCACGGCCGAGGCCACGTGCTTGCCCGCCTTGAGCGCCGCGATGGCCAGCCGCGCGTGGCTGGGCGCGTCGGTGGCGATGAAGACAGCCTCGATCGCATCGTCCTCGATCAGCTCTTCGCACGAGGCGTAAGTTTTTTCGCAGCGGCAGGCGCTGGCCAACGCCGCCCGCTGGCCGGCGTCCAGGTCGGCCACCGCCGCGACGCTCACGTTGGGATGGTCCTGGAACCCGAAGGCCGCCCCGAAGGCGCAGACGCCGTACCCGGCAATGCCGACGCGGAGCCTTCGGTCGCTGACGGGTTGCCATTCCCTGGCGGCCTGTACGTCCGTCGGCGCCTGCTCAAATCCCTGGATCGCGGGGGTCTGGGGTGCTCCCCTACGGTTCGCCTTCGCCTTTTGTGCGCTCATGGTAGTCCTCTTATAGGGGCTTTGACAAAATGTAGCATGAGCATCTTGGCTCATATCGAACGTCGTGTCCATGTATTCCGTCGCCCGGGGTGGCATGGCGACCCAGGAGAAACAAAAACGTGTGTCGCCATGCCACCCGTTTCCAATCGTGCGCTTATTAAGAATAGCTGTGATTCTGACGGAATTGCGGTTCAGGCCTTACAGGCGGTGCTGGAGCGGTTGGGTTCCTGGCCCGTCGGGGGCGATGAGGCCTTTCTGGATGTAGATGGGGTGGGTGGCGCGGCCGAGGGCGGGCAGGCGCAGGGCGAAGGCGATACCGGCCGCGGCGCAGCCGCCGGCCCCGACGAGCACCGCTCCCGGGGCGCCGAGCCAATGGGCCAGCCAACCGCTGAGCAGGCTGCCGAAAGGCATCATCCCCATGAAGCAGACGGTGTAGAGGCTCATGACGCGGCCTCGCTTGTCGTCGTCGACGATGGTCTGCAGCAGTGTGTTGCTGGCGACCATCTGGATCATGAAGGCAAAGCCCACCACCACCAGCAGTGACAGGGAGAGGTACAGGTTCGCCGAGAGGGCAAAGAGCGCCAAGGCCGCGGCGAACAGCACCGACGCGGCGGCCATGATTCTGCCCAGGCCTCGGGCGCTGGTTCGCCAGGCCAGGAGCACGCCGCCGGCCAGCGCGCCCAGTCCCGTGGCGGCGGTGAGGAAACCCAGGGTGGCCGGTCCGCCGTGGAAGATATCCTTGGCGAAGACCGGCAGCAGCACGGTGTAGGGCGTTCCGAGCAGGCTTGTCAGGGCCAGCAGCAGCAGGATGGCCCGGATGGGCGCGAAGCCCATCGAGTAGTTAAGCCCCTCGCGCAGGGTGTGCAGGATGCCCCGTCGCGGAGGGCGCGGCGGCCCGGGGCGCACGCGCATCGCCAGCAGCGCCGCCACGACGGCCAGGAACGTTGCGCCGTTGATCAGGAAGGCCCGCCCCTCGCCCAGGGCACGGTAGTTTTCACTGGCGGCGGCAGTCTGGGCGGGGCTCAGGACGTAGATCAGCCACCCGGCCAGCACCGGCCCGACCAGCTTGGCGGCGTTGACCAGAAACGAATTGAGGGCGATGGCGTTGGGGAGGTCGTCCTTCTTCTCGAGCATCTCGACGACGAACGACTGGCGGATCGGAATGTCGAAAGCGTTGATCAGCCCCATGACGGCCGCCAGGGCGATGATGTGCCAGACCTCGATGGCGCCGCTCAGGGCCAGGGCGCCCAGGGCGAAGGCCTGCACCATCGCCAGCACCTGCGTCAGGATCAGCGCGCCGCGTCGGTTGACGCGGTCGGCCAGCACGCCGGCAAACGGGGCCACCAGGAACGTGAGGATCGAGCCGGCAAAACCCACCACGCCCAGCAGCCATTCCGAGCCGGTCATGCGATACACCAGCCACGCCAGCGCCGTCCGCTGCACCCACGTGCCGATCAGGCTGGTGCCCTGGCCCAGGAAGAACAGCTTGTAGTTGCGGTGCCCCAGCGCGCGCACCAGCGTGCGCCAGCGGGGAAGGCTCTGGGAGGGAATGGGCGGCTCAACCGACGACATCAGCTCATCCTGCAAAAAGGTAATGATACTCTCCGCCGGCGGCGATCACAATGCGGGCGCGGGGAGGGGAAAAGTCGCGGCGGAGGCACTAAATGAAGAAGTAATTCGGTGTGTGAATTACGTCTTCATTTGGGGCCGTGTATCCTGGCTCAGCGCAAGTATCTATCAAAGCCAAACAACGGCTTTGATAAATACTTGGTGCCTCCGCCGCGACTTTTCCCCGCCCGGCGAACCCGCGGCGGGTTAGATCAACCGTGCCGATCGGGTGCCATGGCGGCCGTTGTCTCAGCCGCCATGTCCCTGACCGTTCCACAGCGCCTTTATCCGGAGAACCCCATGCGAACAATCCATATGGCCCTGGCGGTAATGCTGGCGGCGGCGATGGCGCGAGCGGCCGAAGGACCGGATCAGCAGCAAGCCGAAACCGGCGGCGTCAAGACCGCGCCCGTCGCGGCCAAAATCGAATACAGCCTCGACGGCGGCGCGACATACTCCGCCGCCCTGCCGGCGACGGTCGAGCCGGGACAGATCAAGCTCCAGGCGCGGGTGACGTTCAACGTCGACGACGCCGCGGCCGTGGCGATGCTGTTCCTGGCGTTTGAAGACCAGAGCACGCGTTCGGCCTTCTGCCTGGGCAGCCTGCAAGACGCCCGCGGCAAATACTGCGGCGCCCTGCCGCTGTGGACGCACGTGGCCGGCACGCTCAACGGCAAGGCGATAACCGGGCCTTTGCATCCGATGATGTACCACTACCTGCCCATCGACAGCGCAGCGCTGGTCAGGGGGCCCAACACGCTGATCGTCACCGGCGGCCTGGCCGCGGCGGGCTACTCGCGCGGCGTGCCCACCAAGGCCCTGGCGCTGCTGGCCGCGGGGCCGCAGAAACCTGCCATCCGCAGCGGACCCACCCTGGGCATGATCGGCGAGGACTTCTTCACCGTCACCTGCCGCACGAGCCTGCCCGCGGCCGTCACCGTCACGGCAACGCCCCTCGAACCGGCCGGCGCCGCCTCGACGGAGACATCAGCACCCGCCCTCTACCACCGCCTGAAAGTGATGCTGCCCAAGGGCACGCGCAAGTTCAAGTACACCATCGCCGGCAAGGCCGGCGCGTTCGAAGACGCCAAGGGACCGTTCGAGGTCACGCTACCGGATCCGCAGAACTTCCGATTCCTGGCCGTGGGCAACACGCGAAACAGCTCGAACAACATCACGCTCTGCCCGGCGTTGATCGCCCAGATGCTCAAGACGCGGCCGCAGTTGTTCATGCACGCCGGGCAGGTGGTCGAGCTGGGGACGTGGGACTTTCACTGGGACCCGTACTACTTCACGCCGTATGCGCAGGTGCTGGCGACGGTGCCGACGTACCTGGCGCCCGACGGCGGCGACCACACGGGCATGGTCTACAAGACGTTCTGGACGCCGGCCGGCGATAGCGAAGTGCTCAACTGGACGCAGGTCATCGGCAACGCGCGATTCATCGGCCTCGACGGCGCACAAGACTGGGCGGCCGGTTCGCCCAATGCGGCGTGGCTCGAAGGCGTGCTCAAGAACTCGCGCGAGAAGTTCGTTTTTGTCTTCAACCACTTTCCCGGTTACGCCTCGGGCATGATGGGCAAGATGAAGTTGCCGCCGCTGGTTCAGTGCCGCGAGGTAATTCTGCCGCTGCTGGCCAAGTACAACGCCACGGCGTTGATCTCGGCGTTCGATTACGACTACGAGCGATGCGAGGCCACGCCGCCCAAGGGCGTCACGTGCATCATCGTCGGGGCTGGCGGGTCCAAACGCCTCAACCAGAGCCCCACAGCCACGCGAAATAATCCCTTTGCCGGAACGGGCCCGTTCGTGTATGAGCATTCGTTCGCGGTCTTCGACGTCAAGGCCGACGCCTGCGTGATGACGGCCATCGACATCGCGGGCAAGGAAATCGACAGCAAAACCTTCAAGCCCCGCCCGCGATGAACTGCTCTATGACTCCACGACAACGCATGCGAGAGTTTTTCGCCGGACGGGCGGTCGACCGGATCCCCAACGGCCTGGGCGGCTGCGAGACGGCCGGCATGCACCTGCTGGCATACGATAACCTCAAGGGCATCCTGGGCGTGGCGGACCCGCTCAACCGCATGTACACCTTCATGACCAACGCGGTCTTCGAGCCTTCGGTTCTTGCGGCGATGGAAGGCGACATGATCGTGCTCAACAGCCGCATGAGCGCCTCGCCGCTGTGGGGCCCGCCGGCCCGCGGGCGATGGAAGGACCAGGTCTTCTGGGGCAAGACGTTCCAGGTTCCCGCGGCATGGCAGTTCGAAACGCACCGGGACGGGACGATCTGGTGGGACAAGGCTCTCAAGTGCCCCCCCGGAGGCATCTACTTCGACTGGCCCAGCGGCCCGCCGAAGGTGCTCGAACTGCCCGACATGGATGCCCAGCCGTCTCCGGCAGACTTCAACCCCTCGCACGACCTGCCGCAGGAAATGCTCGCCGACATGGAAGCCGCGGCGCGATTCCTCCACGAGACGACGGACTACTCGATCGTGGTCGGCGAGTCGATCCATGACCTGCAGCTCAAGCCCGGCGGCATGCACGCGTGGTGGATGCGCATGCGCATCGAACCCCAGGCCTGCCACGAGTACCTCGCCAAGGCCGTTGACGCGGGGCTGGCGCACCTACGGCAGGTGCATCAGGCCGTCGGCAAATACGCCGACGCGATGATCATCGCCGACGACATCGGCGATACCCGCGGCGTGACCTGCGGACCGGACCTGTGGCGCGAGATCTACAAACCCCACTACAAGCGGCTGTGGAACGGCTGGAAGACGATCACGCACATGAAGTCGCTGCTGCACTGCTGCGGCAGCGTGGTGGACATCATGGACGACTTCATCGATTGCGGCCTGGATATCTTCAACCCCATCCAGGTCTCCGCGCGGGGGATGGACGTCGCGACGCTGGCGGCGCGGTTCGGCGGGCGGATCATCTTCTACGGCGGGGCTCTCGACGCGGTGGTTACGCCGCCGCCCACGCCCGACGAGCTTGTCTATGAGCAGGCGAGCAAGGTCATCGAGACTCTCGCGCAGGCCGGGCGGTATATCTTCGCCGGGACGCACAATATCCCCGGCGACACCCCGCCGGGCCATCTTCGCGCAATTCTCGACGCGTACAACAGCGTCAAGTATACTGCTGCGCCTTGGATACGGAACTGAACAGGAGCTTGCGATGAACGAACGACAAAGGACGATGGCCGTCCTGCATTATGAACCGTACGACCGCCTGCCCATCGTGCATTTCGGGTACTGGGGCGAGACGCTCTGGAAGTGGGTGCAGGAGGGGCACCTGACCGAGGATGAGGCCCGCGGCTGGTACGACGGCGGCGGGACCGACCCGGCGATCTGCAAGAAGCTGGGCTTCGACTTCGATTACTACGCGTGCTTCCACACCAGCACGGGGATGAACCCCGGCTTCGAGTACAAGGTGATCGCCGAGTTTCCCGACGGCGCCAAGCACGTGCAGACCGGCGAGGGCGTCGTCGTGCTCCAG
>JAJFVE010000044.1 GCA_021371965.1 Planctomycetaceae bacterium | reverse complement strand
GACGCCCATATAGGTGTACCGCACGAAGGCGTTAGTGCCCGAGACGCTGTCGGCGACGTTGTCCAGCCGGCTCAAGGCCGCCCCGATGGGGTCGCTCTGGGCGTCGGCGTAATTATAATACACTTCGCGCCCGTTGGGATAGGTCACTCGCCAGAGCCGCACATACTTGGCCACGTTGCCCACGGCCCCGTCGTCGTACTCGAACTTGACCATCGGCGTGTCGGTTCCCTGCCCGTCGTCATCGACCGCCCCGTCATGGGCCTGGTAGATCCGCGTGACGTTGCCCCAGCCGTCGTACCAGTACTTGACATCGTTGACGACGTTGCCGCCCGTGGCGGCGTCGTACGTCGTCTTGCCGCTCACGCGGCCCAGGTCGTCCAGCGTCGTCGCGATGGCCAGCACCGCGTCGTCGATCCCCGTCCCCACGGCCGTCACGCCGTCGCGGACCATGCGGCCCAGGTCGTCATACGTGTACGTGTGCGTCGTGCCGTTTTGATCGGTGACGCTCGCCACCATGCCGGCGGCCGTGTAGCGGCTCTCGATAAAGTCGCCGCTGTTGCCGGCGTTGAGGGCCGTAACGTGCGCTGCGCGGCCGCCTCGCATGGCAAGCCCCGGCACCTCATTACCGACCACGGTTGCCAATTCCGCGGCCCGTTCAAGCGGCGAATCAAAGCGATGGGCATCCACCACGTCCAAGGCCGCGTGCGCTGCCCGGCCGTCAATGGCAAGATCGAACGCTTCTTCCGCACCTTCAAGCTCTGGCTGCGGGCGGCACTGCTGCCCATAAACCCGCGGGGCGTGCAAAAGCGTCTCGACCGCTTCGCGACTTGGTATAACGGCTGCCGCGGGCACCAGGCCCTTAAGGGCCGCACGCCCGACGAGGCCTGGCAAAAGAAGCGCCTGCCCAAGCCGGTAACCTATCGCGCCGGCGGCGAGGTTGTGCCCATGATCGACATCCGCCGCCTCAAATATCGAGGCGATCCGAATCTGCCGCTGATCAAGATCAAGGTCAAGCGCCGCCGAAGGGCGGCCTGACTCGTTGCGGCCCCGCGATGCGCGGGGCCAACCGCTCTTTGACAACCGAATAACACACCGTTCCGCTAAGGCCGGAAAAACCCTGCGCTCATCGGGCAAACTCTCGCCCGGTTCCGCACGGCCGGGCGCGGATTTTTCTCAAAACCGCCCGCCCGGCCTCCGCCGTCTATACGCTTACAATCCGGTGGGCCGCTACAGGTCCTACAAGTGGCTGGGCCGGTACACCGTCCCGCTAAGGCCGGAAGAACCCTGCGCTCATTGGGTGAACTCTCGCCCGGTTCGGCAGGGCCAGGCGCGGAAGTTTCTCAAAACCGCCCGCCAGGCCACCATCGCCTAGGGCCCTACAACCCGCTGGGCCGGTACACCCGCTAGAGTCTTGACACAGACTTGCTCATGGACGTCCCCGGATTTCGTAGAGGCCTTAATCCGCTTGAACTTGACAGCAAGTCGCATCCTATTATTTGCCATGGTTTCCTCCACCCACTCAAGTCGGAGGAGTTTGCCGCCTGATGAGAGATCACGGCTGCCTGAACTAGCGTACGCTGCACCATCTGCCAGATAACGTTTCATCGCAATACTCTCTTCTTTCTTCCCTGGCAGATCAAAGCCAAGCTCCATCTCGAGCATACGATTGTCGATCGCCTTGCCGCCACGGTAGCTAAAGGTCACATTGCCGATGTCGCCGCCGAAATCCACCTGTATTGGGCCATGAGCCCGGGCCTCGTATTCCACGCCTGTCTTAGTCAATGCCTCAACCAGTGCTGCTGTTTCAACTTTGTAGGCAATGGGAATTCCGAAGAGAAGGCTTAAATGCTTGGCAGGCTTTGGATACTCTGACACGGCCAACTTGGGACAGACCAACTTTATGGCATCTGGTCGCGCCGGAATTCTAATGGCAACGCCTAAATCACGTTCCCTCTTCTGCCGCTCTGGATCAAGAGAACCAATTACGTCAACAAACATGGCAGGAGATGGGGATGACGGCTCGACTATTTGCATTAATGCATCCGGTGGATACTCCAGGGTCCCGAGCACTTTACCTTGGGATTGCACTGCACGAATCAATTCCACAGCTTGGTCCACAGAGCAAGTCGCGTCTAGTGGCTCCAAGGGTCGGTTGCGAGCCATAAGCAGAGTATCCTCGACGAGATTATGTGATAGCTCATACTTCACTAAGCAGCAGGCAATTGGAGCCTTCAGAGAAATACTACCCTGCACGCCGTGTGCCTTAAGCGACCCGGAAAGAATTGTACTCTCGCTGGCCTGACTGAGAGCGAGACCCTCACAAAGACCTCTTCCTTCGGCCACTGACGCAGCGATATTCGCAATGGTGGTGTGAACCGTGCTTGGCTTGGAACTAGCGCCCGCGCCATAGAGAGGGACGTGTCCCTTAGGCAGGAGCAGTAATGCCAGTAGAGATAATCCCACAACAAGAAGAAGGTTCTTGGATTTGGACATGTCCATTATTTAGTTCCTTCTGTAGGCCAATCCATGTAAATGGCCGCCGGGCACTCAACAACCCAGTATTCACTATACAAGCTTCTGATTTCTCTAATTGCTGGGAAAAGCAGGTCCTGCCTCCGTTCCCAGTATTTCAGTTCATCAATCTTCTCTTGAAGCAGTGGTTGGTAGTAGTCAAGCATATCGTACGCTCGTTGCACTTCGACGGGCGGAGAAGCATAGTACCACCAATAGTACGATACATAGACATACGGCCCCTCACGGTCTGCCATACTGCAATATGAACTTGCTGTCTCCGCTTTGTCAAGAGCGTTGAGTGTCGCCCAGCCTCCTTCCGCGACGGAGACTGCTATTCCAACAGGAGTCGGAGCCTTTGCCGCCGCAAGAAGCAAATCTGTAGAGCCGGTTGGAATATCAGCGGCGCTACAAGCCACTGACGCCGCGCTTTTCGCCGCTGTCCAATAGAAGTTATTCCATGCCTCGCTTTCATTGAGCCACCAATTCTCTGGCTGAAAAAGGTCTTGTACCTTTCGAGGAGGCCCAAGTTGAACCCATTTCGATGTAATGCTTCTGTAATACTCAACTCTAAGCCTTAGCGGCGTCATCTCTCGCTCAAGGTATGCACGCCACTTTGGCCAAGCGTCCTGCTCTGAACGGTAAGCAGCGTAATACTCGTGCAATCGCCGACAGTAAGCCATCCTGGCATCCTTACTATCTTTCAATGGCTTATCTCGTTCATAGTCAAAAGCCGCCCGATCAAACGTCGGAGGAGAAAGAAGCTCAAACACATCTATGACTATAGCCTCGTTACGCTGCTTGGGAACATTGAGCAGAAGATCCCAATCAGTTGCAGGTACAGGAGCTAGTTCAGTCGTCGCGGCCAAAGAGACTTCAGTATGGGACCAAGAAGAACCTACTGTTATCGCCCACGGCCCAGCGATATAACTCTGTTGTTCCGCCGCCCGCCTCGCCTCCTCGGCTGACATGAATGCCATCCCCGACGGGTCTCTGCCATTCATGGGGTTGTTGCGGCAGTAGGTCCGGGGGTTCATGCCGTCGGCTAGGCCGATCGGGTCTTTTTGCATCCACGTGCCCACGTAGGGATGCAGGTCCCGCGCGCCAGCGTGGTAGAGGCCGGCTTGCGTCAGGTAGCGGTAGCTGGCGAAGAGGTACTCGCTGTTCTTGAGGTCGTTGCTCTGCACGGCCCACGAGGCGTTGTAGAAGATCGGCGCGCCGCGGGTCTCGTACCCATACCGCGCGGCTACCGGGCCGTCGGTCTTCACCAGGGCTGTCACGTTGTCATTGGCGTCGTGCGTGTAGTAGAGCCGCTCCGACGTCTCGTCCGTGCAGTTGCCGTCCTGGTTCGGCGGGTACTGCGTGTCGGCGTCACGCAGCACCGGCGTGGCCGCATCGAGCCCCCACACGTACTGATACCGCGCCAGTTCGGCCACCTCGCCGAAGTCCTCAGCGACGGCCCACCGCGCCTCCACCACCTGCGCGGCCGCGTTGAGGTAGTAGTCCATCCGGTGATAAATCCCCACGCCGTAGTCCACGCTGTCCGTGGCGATCAACTGCCCCTGGCCGTCGTAGTACAGCCGCTGCTCCCACTGCTGGTACCACTCGCCCGTGTCGCGGTACGCCTTCACCAGGCGGTTCCACGCGTCGTAAACGTAATTGACCGACGTGCTCAACTCGGCGGCCTTGCCGCCGGGGCCGGTGATCATATTCCCCGCGTCGTCATACACCGGCGTCGCCCAGGCCGTCTGGCCCTGGCCTTCGGTTACATCCGTGATCTCATTGGCCGCGTTGGCGTCGCGCGACTGGTCCAGATCGGCCGCGTCGGTATAGTCCCCGTCGCCGTTGGCGTCGGTGGCGAAGCCGCTCCAGTTGCCCAGGGCGTCCAGGTCCCACTCTTGCCCCTGCGACAGCGTGGTCATCGCGTCCTTGTTGGCGTTGAGGTCGCCGCGCAGCGTTTCCGTGAGTTGCCGCAGCGAATCGTACGAGTACAGCTCGTCTATGCCGCTGGCGCCGCTCTGGAGGTTCTCGCGATACGTGCGGCTGCCCGCCCCGTTGTAGCCGTATCCGTACCCGTCGATGATCGTGCTGCTGTCGTTGGTCCACTTCTGATCAATCACGCGCCCGAAGCGGTCC
>JAJFVE010000036.1 GCA_021371965.1 Planctomycetaceae bacterium | reverse complement strand
GCAGCCTGGCCCTCGCGGGACAGCATGTAGTCCACAAAGACGCGGGCCGAATTGGGGTGCTGCGCCCCATTGATGATGGCGACAGGGCCGACGACCACCGGGAGGCCGTCTTCGGGGGCGATCATGCGGATGCTGTCGTTGGCGGCCGGACGACCAAGGGCGACGCCGGCAGCGACCTGAATCTCGCCGCCGCGCAGCGCAGCGAGTAGTTTCGGTTCAGTCTCGTAGACCTTGGTGCCGAGCTCGGCCAGACGCTCCCAGTAGTAGGCGCCGTAGCGGTCGCGCATGAAGTAGAAATGCGCGTAGGCCGCGCCGGCGGTGTAGGCGTTCTTGATGCCGATCTTCCCCTGCCAACGTTGGTCCATGAGGCTTCGCCAGGTCCTGGGGGCGCTCGCCGGCCTGAGACGGCTGCTGTCGTAGGCCATGCCGAGGGTGACGAGGCGGGCCGTGGTCCATTGGCCCTCCTGGCGGTAGCCGATCGGGATCGCGCTGGCTTCCGGGGAGTTGTACTGATTCAGGTTGCCCTCGTTGGCGAGGGTGATGAAGAAAGCAGGGTCGAGGACGTGGACGACGTCGGCGTTGATGGCGCCGCTGTCGATCTCCTTACGTACGTCGCGCTCAATATTGAAGGTGCCGCCGCGGCGGACGGTGACGGTCAGGAACGGGTACTTGGCGCGGAAACGGGCGATGAAGGCGTCAGCTTCTTCCTGCTTGAGCGAAGTGTACCAGTTGAGGGTGCGCTCCTGGCGAGCGCCTTCGAGTATGCTCTTGGCGCTGCGGTTCCGGTTCGCACCTTCTTCCTTGTCTTTGACCTCGACGGTGATTCCCTCATCATGGGCCGGGCAGCCAGAAAGGAGCGCCGCGGCGAGGGCGCAAAGGAAGAACAGGATGCATACGCGGGCAATACCCATGAGTGGTGTTTTCGTCAGGTGTGGCAAAGTTCCTTCATCCCCCAAAAGCGATGGAGAGGCCGAGTGGCGTTGGTTCATCAGATGGCACCCGTGGGGCTGGAAGCCCCACTTCATTGGCGCTACCCTCGCGGCTGGAAGCCGCTCGTACGACGTCTGTGAGGCAGCGCGAGGGTGACGGAGTCGGTTAGGCGAAGCTGGGCACGTCCAGCCAGCGGCCGTTTTGCAGAGCTGACTCGTGGGCGATCAGGCCCGGGACCGTCAGGTCCATGGCGCGGACCTCGTCCAGCGGGGGCCTCTCCCCCGCCTCAAGCGCGTGCAGGAAGTCTTGGACCAGGCTGTACTCAGCGGTGCCGTGGCCGCCCGCGCGGGCTGATTCGGGCAGGCTGGTGTCCACCGTGGAGACCTCGATCTCCTGCGGGTCGGTCATCTCGTCTTCCAGATAGAGCATTCCCGGGCCGGGAATGCCGCGGCGGCTGGACTCAACGCAGCCCTTGCTGCCCTGGAGCATGAACCAGTGCAGGGCAGGCTTGCGCGGGGCGACCGAGGAGCGCGCAAGCTTTATCATTGCGCCTTTCTCGGTCTCGAAGAGCCCAACCTGCAGGTCTATGCCGCCCACGCCGCCTTCGGGCAGGATGTGCTGGCTGTGGCCGAGGCCGCAGGCGCGCGTGATGCGGTCGTCCATCATCTCCAGTAGTGGTCCGAGCGAGTGAGAACAATAGTGCAGCGGCGCACGGTTGGCCCGCCAACGCTGCGTCCTGGTCTCGGGATCGTAGACCATGTTGCGGATATTATGGATGTACTCGGCCTCGGCGTGGATGACGGCGCCGAGGCGTCCAGCCCGGATGATATCGCGCCACTTTGGCACGAAGGGCCAGTAGCAGCAGTTCTCGGCGAGCATGTAACGCTGTCGGGTGCGGCGGACGGCCTCGACGATGCGGCCGCAGTCCTCGACGGTCGAGGCGGCGGTTACTTCGCTCAGGACGTGCTTGTGGGCCTCCACAGCCTTGACGGTCTGCTCGGTATGGTAGGGAATCGGCGTGCCGAGAAAGACGATGTCAAAGTCGGCGGCGATGAAGTCGTCGTAGTTCGTGAAACAGGCGCTGTCAGGCAGCTCCAGCTCCTGCTGGAAGCGGGCGACAGCTTCGGGCTTGACGTCACAGCAGGCAACGATCTGGCAGCGGGGATCACCGGAAAAAACGCGGCCATAGCCACTGCCGCGGCCGACGCCGACGAGGCCAATACGGAAAGTGCTCATGAATCGAAAACTCCCATGAATGTGTAAACACCGTCAGGTTCGTCCGAGTGCCGGAAATTACCTG
>JAJFVE010000152.1 GCA_021371965.1 Planctomycetaceae bacterium | reverse complement strand
CACGCGCTCATGCGCGGCCGCCAGCACGTCGAGGAACAACGGGTAGTCCTCGTCGCAGCGGAACAGCCTCTGCCGCCCGTTGGAGCGGTTGAGCACGTGATAGACAAACCCGCCCAGATTGACCCGAAGACTTCGCGGCATAGCAACAGCATACCGCCTCTTGCCAAGCACTGCAACACGAAAAGGTTCCTGACCCCTTTAGTCGAAAGCTTGGCCGAAGGCTTACTAATGGCCAAGCGATTTAAGTGATCCTTCTGCAGATAGTCGAACAGAAGTCGAGGGATCCGATTTGGCCTTCTGCAGTGCAGCAATCGACTCACTGTCGTTGGCTCGCAAGAGCCCCAGAACCTTTGCGGCTTCACTCCGTACAGGAACATACGCGTCATTCCGCAGAGCGATTGCAAGGGCACGCCTCACTTCAGGGCTGGATTTGCCGATCCTACCCAAAGCCCCAACAACCATTTCCCGCACACAACCGTCTGTATCCTCAATTGCCGACAAAAGATCGGGCAGTAAATCTGCGGCCGCTGAGCCGGCCTCCCGCAACTGACTTGCTGCAGACCATCGCTCGATATTATTCCCCGACCGCAAATCCTTCATTAAGACTGCTGTTGCACTTCTATCCGGTCCATCCTTTAGCAGTCCCATTGCAGCATGATGTCGGACAAAACACTCCTCGTCGTTGAGGCTCTCTAGAAGGCACACACGCACTTCCGGTCTCGCTCTGTACCCTCGCACCAAAGCCTCCATCGCAACCAATCGTATCTGTGGAACATCGTCGCTTGCATACTTTAAGAGCACGGGAACAGCTCTGTGCCCGAGGGACACGAGCGAGTCCACTATCTCGTCTCTGTTCTCCAATGGGGGCGGGGAAAGCCCCAGCGCTGCCAAACAACGATCATAGACGGTAGGCGTTCTATTTGGGAGGCTCTCGATTAGCGCCCTGCATCGATGGCCAGGCAAGAAGTTGTATGCTCTTATGCCTGTCCATATGAGTAACAGACACGAGAGCAGCAGTACCATCCGCAATAATGGCTTACGTAATCTATTTCTTTGGATGTCGTCCTTCATCCATCAGCACCTGTTACTTGACGCCTGAGGCGAATTCACATCTGAAGCGGGATTATCCGGGACACCATACAGGTTTTCGCATCCTCATTTCGTCTTCTTTGTCTTCTTGGCCTTTGACGGCCGGCCGCCGGGGTTGGGGAGCAAGGGGCGGCCCAGGGCGGCCTCGAGCTTCTGGACGAACCCCACCGACCCCAGCGGTCTGCCTGTATTCTCGCTGCGGTGGATCGCCTTGGCAAGCGGCTGGTCGTCTTTTTCCTCGCGAAGGTACTCCTCCCACGAGCAGACCCACCCGGCCGTCAGCTCGCGCAGCCAATCGCCCGCGGCCAGCCCGCCGGCGACGCGACCGGTATGCACGGCCGCGCTCGACCACGGCCAATCCGCCGCCTCGCCGACCAGCCGCGCCCGTCGCCGAAGAACGTCTACGGAATGACAACTCGCGCTACTCTGCCTATGCCGCCTCCCAGCCGGCAGTCACGCCTATTACAAGCACAGAACCTGTAAGGTGGCCCCGGATAACTTAACCCGGATAACCCAGGCCGCTGCCTGCCTTGCCGCTCGTCCGGCATATCCCCTGGCGAAGAGGCCTATGCGCTCAGTGGTTCTCGATGGCGGCCTTGACGGCCTGATACCAGCGCGTCAGGCGATGGGGCTCGTTGCGGACGGTCGTGATGTCTTTGAGAATGAAGGCACACGGCGTGCCGCTGGCCGTCGTCGCGCGCAGCGTTTCCTTGACTTCATCGACCACCAGCCGCTCGTCGAAGGTATCCATGGCCACGAATGAGGGATTGTTCTTGCGGGCCATGACGAAATCGCGACCCATGCTCTGGGCGGCGACCTCGACCTGCGCCCACGGGCTGACCGAGATCATGCGGACGTTGCGGATCTTGCGGATGATGTCGATCTTGCGGTGCAACGGTTCGCAGCAGCCGTAGTTGACCAGCCCGAACCGCTCCAGGTACGGCTTGAGGTAAGCGATCTCGAACTCATCGTGCATCGCCGGCGACACTTCCGAAAAGATCTGTGCCGCCCCGGCTGCCCAGCAATCCTTGGCCCGCACGTGGGCGGGATCGAACCCCGCCGCCGGCAGTTCGTCGCTGTAGGCGCCCACGCAGTGGATGACGCCGGGCTCGGGTTCCAGCAGGCTCTGCTGCTCGAGTTGATCGAGCGTGTCCATCTCGATCTCCATCAGCCGCCGCATCAGGCGGTGGAGGAACTCCGGCCGATCCGCCAGGTCGTACAGGACCGGCGTGGCGCCGCGCCAGAAGACGATCCGGTCCCAGACAGCCGCCCAGATCGCCATGCCGGACATCTTGACGGGCATGATGTCGCCGACGAGCTCGTTGACCAGGTTCTCGCGCTGGGCTGTAGCCTGGTCGTTGAAGCGGACGGTGACGTGTTTGAGCTTGGCCAGTGCGGCGTCGTCGGCCAACTGGTCCTGGAACAAGTGGCTCTGCGCGCCGCTATGCAGCGCATCGTCGGAGCTGACCTGCGTATCGACGCCGATGGAGGTCATCGAGTAGACCTTGGGTATCTGCAGGAACGGATAGAACGCCATGTCGGCAGGGAAGTGCTTCCACTTGTAGAGCGAGGCCCGCATGCCCCACTCGAGGCCGCGCAAGAACGGGTCTTCGCACCGCGCGGTCAACTCGTCGTTGACGTTCATCTCGTGCCAGCAGATCTGGTCGATCATCACCATCGGCCGCACCGGGCGCAGGCCATTGAGCCGCTGCCAGTCCTTCATGGTGCGGGCGTGAACATCCAGGCAAGCTACCTCTTTATACTGCCGCGCGAGTTCGCGAATCTGCTGTCTGTCCTGCTGACTGATTGCCACGTCGATCACCTTTCCTTTGGCAGCTGCTATTATCCGGGGGAACCATATAATGGCCCGGCGAATTAACATTTCAAGGGCGAATCCCGCTCCGCCCGCTCCGGGGACGCCATACAGGTGTATGCGAGCATCCTTCTCCGCTCCGCGAGCTATGCCCGGCAAGAGCTCGGCCGCTGATTCACCCCACGCGCGGCTCTTTTCCAGTCTGCGGGCCGATTTTTTCCACCGGGATGCGCTTGAAGCCTTTGATCTTCCAGGCCGGGCTGTCGTCGCGCAGGGCGACGTTGCCGCCGGCTTGATCGACGAAGCACGGATCCGCGTTCTCGATGTTGTCCTTGACCTGGGCGAAGGCCTTGAGCGTGCCGGTGCCGCCGCTGTTCTCGGTGTGGATGAACTTCTTGTTGTCCCATCCGAGGTTGCGCGAGAACACGCAGCCCTCGGGGTAGCGCCAGCGGCCTTTCTGGATTTCTTCCCACGAGTCGGGGATTCGCGCCAGCTTGGGGTAGGCGCTCGCCCACGGCTCGGTCTTATGATTGATGCCATTGCCCTTCATCCACCGCAGCAGGTTCCAGTGGCTGTTGGTCTCGTCGATGATCCGCTCGAGGCCGCGGCTGTCGGCGCCGAACGCCTCGCCGCAGCGGACGAAGATGTTGTTGGTGATGATGTTGTCGCGCCCGCCGCCCATCAGCAGCCCGAAGCCCACCACGTCGGAGACGATGTTGCCATGCACCGTGTTGCCGCTGTTGCAGTCGTCGAGGTAGATGGCCATGATCCCGTACTCGCCGCCGGGAATGCGCCCCTTCAGGTCGTGCAGGTAGTTGTAGCGGATCATGTTGCCCCGCTGGTCCCAGCCCAGGCCGATGTAGATCGCCCCGCCGTTGCTGGCGTACTGCCCCACGTGGTGAATGTGGTTGTACTCGACGCGGTGGTCGTTGCCGCCGAACAGCACGGCCGCGTGCGGACCCTCGCTGAACTCGTTGTGCGTGATCGTGTGGCCGACGCCTTCAAACGCCACGGCCGGGGTGTATGTCTTGCACCAGCGCCCGAAGTGATGCATGCGGCAGTTGGTCACGAAGTTGTCGCCGCGGATGAGTTTGGGCCGGTCGCCGCCATGCAGCGAAATGCCCGCGTTGCCGCACCAGGCGACTTCGCACTCGGTCAGCCCGCAGCCGCGCCCGTGGATCGACCCGCCCTCGATGCCGGCGTTCTTGATCGTGCAGCGGGTGAAGACCACATCGTTGCCCTTTTGCACCCTGACCAGGTTCGCCCGGCCGACCTCGAAGGTCAGGTCCTCGAACCGCAGATGCGCCGCCCCCTCGACGCGCAGCAATTCCTCCTTAAGTACCGAAACGACAACATCCGCCTTGCGCGGGTCCGCAGGCGGCCAGAAGTACAGCAGGCCGCTCTTGCGGTCGAGGTACCACTCGCCGGGGGCGTCGATTTCTTCGAGCAGGTTGACGGCGTAGAATGGGCGGCCTTTCTTCATCTCCTGCTCGCGGCCGACGGTGATCGTGCGTTTCCTTGCATCGATGGCAGCCACCGGCACGTACAGGTCGGCCCAGATCCAGTCCCAGTTGCCGTGCAGCCACAGGTCATCGGCCTTGGACCACTGCGCCATGCGGCGGCCTCGGGTTTTGAAGGTCGTCTTGCTCTCGACGCCCGAGATCCGCAGGTACCCGTCGTTGGGATATCGCGCGAGCTGCATCGGCAGGCCGTTGAAGAACAGTTCCAGGTGTGCGGCCTTGCACCCGCCGCCGAATCCGCGCACGGCCAACTCGCCGAAGTCGGTGATGCCGCACTTGCGCAGGTCGATCTGCAGGACCTTGCGGCGGGCGGCCTTGCTGATGATGCGGGAGAGAATCGCCTTGTTCGTCACCGGCTTGAACATGTCGCCGGGCAGCTTTCGCCCGCCGACGAAGCGCGCCTGTTCGCCGCCGTACGACCGCCACGTGACGGGCGCTTTGGCGCTGCCGCCGTCGCGGCGGTCGAGCGTGAAGCTGCTCTTGAGTTCGTAGATCCCGCCGCGCAGATACACCACCGCGCCGGCGCGATTCTTTGCCTTGCGCAAGGCGTCGCGCGCGGCCTCGGGCGTGCGGAAAGGTTTCTCTTCGCTGCCGCAGTTGCGGTCGCTGCCGGTGGGCGAGACATAGAGATTCAGGGGGGACATATCTGCTCCAGCAAGTTCAAATACGAAAAGACAAATCCGGAACAAACGACAAAACAATTAAACAACAAGGAACAGGAACAGTAACGCAGATAGTACGCGCCCAAACCTCCGCGGTCGCTGCCATGTCGTCTGTGGTTCAATACCTGTATAATCGCTGAGGGGGCTTTCGAAAGGACTGGAGATGGTTCAGAAGTTCTTGCCCGCGGTGCTGGTCGCTCTGCTTGTAAACTCCCTGCCTCTGCTGGCCGAGGATTGGCCCACGTACATGCATGACGCGGCCCGCACGGGTGAATCCACCGACAAGCTTCCCGGGCCCCTTGCCCTTCAGTGGGTGTACACCGCCGCGATGCCCCCCGCGCCGGCCTGGCCGGACCCGGCCAAGGACGATGTCTTTCATTCCAAGAAGAACCTCGCCCCCGACTGCCCGTACGATCGCGCGTTCCAGGTGGTCTCCGCCGGCGGGCGCGTGTTTTTCGGTTCTTCAGCCGACGATAAGGTCCACTGCCTCGACGCCGCTACCGGCAAGGAGCTCTGGACCTTCGCAACCGAAGGCCCCGTGCGCCTGGCGCCGACGGTCGTGGGCGAGCGCGTGATTGTTGGCAGCGACGATGGCTGCGTGTACGCCCTCAAGGCCGCTGATGGCGCGCTGATCTGGAAACTCCGCGCGACTGATAAAGACCGGCGCATCGCCGGCAACGGGCGCATCATCAGTCTCTGGCCGCTGCGCGCGAGCGTGCTCGTCAGCGGCAACGTGGCGTACTTCTGCGCCGGCCTGTTCCCCACCCAGGGCGGGGGCGTTTACGTGGTGACGGCCGACGTCGCCACCGGCAAGAAGCTCTCCGAGAAATCCGTGGCGGTGTCAGCCCAAGGGTACCTGCGGCTTCAGAAGAACCAGGTTTTCGCCCCCGCCGGTCGCACCTCCGGCGGCGTGATCGACTCCGTCGCCGTGCCCGCTGCCGGGTCGATCCTCAAGCACGAGCCCTGCGCGGCCGCGTATCCGTATTGCTTCATCGGGACCGATGAGATTCGCATCGCCGGCGGCGACGGCGAGGTGGCGGCCTTCAAGGCCAAGAACAAGATCTGGACGCTCAAGGTCGAGGGCAAGGCCTGGTCGCTGGCGGTGGCCGGGGGCAAGCTGCTGGTCAGCACCGACGCGGGCAAGATCTACTGCTTCGCCCCCGGCAGCGGCGCGGGCACGACAGTGCAGGCCGCGGCGCCCAAGGCCGTAGCGGCTGATGAGAAAGTTTCCGCCGCCGCCAAGGACGCGCTGGCCAAGGCGCAGACTGACAAGGGATACGCGCTGGTGATCGGCGGGCCGGCCGAGCTGGCGTGCGAGGTCGCGCGGCAGTCGAAGATGCAGGTGGTGATGACCGCCGCCGACGCGCCGGCCGCAGGCGCGGCGCGCAAGATCGTCGACGCCCGCGGCATGACCGGCCGCGTCAGCGTGCACGAGGCATCGCCTGACAAGCTGCCATACAGCGACTACCTCTTCAACCTGGTTATCGGCGGCAGTTCGGCCGAGGCGCAGCGCGTGACGCGACCCTGCGGCGGCGTGGCGATCGTGGCAGGCAAGCCCATCATTCGCGGCCCGCTGGCCGGGGCGGGCGAGTGGACGCACTGCTACGCCGACGCGGGCAACAGCACCTGCAGCGGCGAGACGCTGGTGGGGGCGGGGATGGAGGTCCAGTGGTTCGGCCTGCCCGGCCCGAGGAACATGGCCGACAGGCACAACCGCGCGGCCGCCCCGCTGTACCGCGACGGACGGCTGTTCGTCAGCGGCTTTAACTATCTCGCCTGCGTGGACTCGTACAACGGCGCGATGCTCTGGGAGCACACGCTGCCCAACTCCGTGCGGCTGGACACCAGCAAGTCCTGCGGCAATATGGCCGTGGCTGGCGACCTGCTCTACATCGCCGTCGGCGGTACGTGCGAGGCCTATGACGTGCAAAGCGGCGAAAAGAAACTCACCGTCGCGGCCGACTCCGCGGGCAAGGCGTGCGAGTGGGGTTATGTGGCGACCGTGGGCGACGCGCTGTTTGGCAGCGTGTGCCGCCCCGGCGCACATCGGCGCGAGGTCGCCCAGAGCACCTGGCAGTTCTCGTACAACCCGCTCTCGCCGATGATCTGCAGCGAGACGGTCTTCGCTGTCGATCGCCGCAGCGGCACGCGGCTTTGGACGTACCGCCCGCAGGAGGGCCTGATCGTCAACACGACCATCGCCGTGGCCGACGGGCGGATGTACTTCATCGAGAGCACGAATCCCAAGTCGCGCGAGGACGCGGCCGGTCGCGTGAGCCTGCCGGTCCTGATGAGCGGCGGGGGAATCCTCGTGGCCCTCGACGTGCGCGACGGCAAGGTGCTCTACCGCCAGAAGGCCGACCTCGAAGCCGCCCAGCATATGCTCTTCTTGAGCGTGGCCGGCGGCGTGATCGTCACCACCGACTCGCGCACCGTCGCCGGCGGCAAGCGGGGCATGCTGAAGTATGACCTGCAGGCCTTTGACGCCGCCAGCGGCAATCGGCTCTGGAAGATCGAGCACACCGGCCCCGGCGCCAGGGCCGCCGACGGCAGCCACGGCGAGAACGCCTACCGCGCGGTCATCATCGGCGAGCGGCTGTTCATCCCCGCGTGTCAGTACGAACTCAAGACCGGCAAGGCCGTGCCCAACTGGCAGTGGAGCCGAAACGGCGGCGGGTGCGGAGCGGTTTCCGCCTCGGCCAAGCAGGTCTTCAATCGCGGCGGCAATCCGCAGATGACGGACCTCTCGACGCCGGCCAGCGAGCACCTGACTACCGCCACGCGCCCGGGCTGCTGGATCAACATCATTCCCGCAGGCGGCATGGTGTTGATGCCCGAAGCGTCCAGCGGATGCACATGTCCCTATCCCGTGCAGGGGTCGGTTGGAATGATTCCCAAGCGATAGCGGCGAGAAGACAAAAGCCGACGACGAGGACGAGGACGACGAGCGGGTGCCGTGGCGGGAGGCCTTCAGGCCGACAGCCACGACTGGGCGAAGGATCAGGGATCGTGGCTGTTGGCCCTTCGGGCCTGCCCGCCACGGCACTCTTGACCTATTCTCGCGACAGGCGTTTGGGGAATTTGTCCGTCAATCCCGCATCTCGCACGTCCACGGACTTGATCCCCAGCTTCAGCGCCGGCGAGTCGTCCTGCAGGCGGTAGTCGTGCTTTGACGGGTCGACGAACTTCGGATCGGCCACCACGCTGTGCTTGTCGTACGCCGCCGTCCACGTCCCGGGGAACGGGCCGCGGTACGACGTCCTGCCCGCGATGCGCAGCTTGCCGGAGATGTTGAAGTACAGGTTGGAGTCGCACTCGGTGATGCGGTCCTTGTCCCAATCGTCGAACTGGAACACAGGGCCGTCAGGCTGGTCGAAGGCGACGATGTTGCGGCGGTACGTGTGGAACCCGACCTCGCCGGAACTCTTGGAGCGGATCGCCGAGCCTGCCTTGCCTGCCACGAAGATGTTGTTCTCGATCGTGTTGTGGATGCCCTTGGCGTAGATCTGCTGAATGTGCCCCGAGCCGTTGACGCCGTAAACGACGTTGTTGGTGACGGTAAAGTAGTTCGACGAATCGTCGAGATAGATCCCGCAGATCAGCAGCACGTGCGGCGTGCCGACGTCGTGGATCAGGTTGTGGTCGTAGACGTTGCCTTTGCCCGGCCCCCAGCTCTCCATCGCGCCGCAGTCTTCGCTGTCGGTGGCGACGTGGTGAATGTGGTTGTACGCCAGCACGTTGTTGCGGGCGTGCAGCAGCTCGAAGCGGCGGGCCTTGGTCTCGTCGCTCTCGTTCATCGACCGCAGCGCCAGGCCCTTGATGCTCGTGCCGTAGCGCGGACTATCGTGGATGTGGTTGCGTTCGATGCGGTTGTGCCCGCTCTGGAAGATCTGCACGCCGGCTGACGTATGCACCACGCGCCCGACGTGATGGATGTGGCAGTTCTCCACCACGTGATGGCTGCTGATGTCCGGGCCTTTCCAGTTGGCCCCGCGCAGATGCACGCCGCGGTCGCCGGTGAAGGCGATCTCGCTGTCGGCGATGGTGATGCGGCGATTGGCCTGCCAGACCGAAACGCCCTGGCCCCAGCAGTTGGCGATCCGGCAGGCGCGCAGCGAGCAGTCCTGGGCGTTGGTGATAAAGACCGCCTCGCCGGCGGCCACGCTCAGGTCCAGGTTGCGCAGGTGGACGTTGCGCACAGGCGCATCGTCGCGCCCGCGTATGCTGACGACATTCTCTGCCGTGGCGACGGCGTAAGCGTTCTTTGCCGCCTCCCCCTTGCCCGGCCAGACGTAGAACTTGCCGGTTTTCGTGTCGATCACGCACTCGCCGCTCTTGTCGAGCAGAGGCAGCAGGTTCATGAGGTAGAAGCGGTTGTTGGCCGCGACCGGCCCGCCCATGCCGCTGGTGCGCAGGAAGCCGACGCTGCGGGCTTTGGGGTCCAGCGAGGTAATCTGCCAGACGTGGTTGAACCATCCCTGGCCCGGCCAGACGTTCACCCAGCCGCTGGAGACGTCCTGCCCCGCCATGGCGCCAAAGAGGTCGCCCTTGTAGATGAAGGCTTTTTCGCCCAAAGCCGCCTGCGTCCGATGGTAGCCGTCGTTGGGGTCGCGAGCCAGCGGAAGCCACTGGTTGTTCTCGGTCGCCACTTTCGGCTGCGCGCCTTGCGGCAGGTCGCCGACCCAGATCTTGTCCTTATACGGTTTGAGGTTGGTGACCGGCCCGCCGCCGATGAGCACCGGCGCGCTGGCTTCGTCGGCGCCGGCATACGTGACGCCGAAGGCTTCGCTGCCGCTGTCGGCGGCCTCCAGCGCCAGCCCCTGGGGAAGGTAGTACGTCCCCGGCGCGATCAGGACGGTGACGTTCTCTTTAAGCCCGGCCGCAATGAGTTTGCGCACCGCATCGCGAGCGGCCGTCGGCGTGGCGTAAGGTTTGTCCTTCGTGCCGCTGTTGGCGTCGTTGCCGGATGGGCTGACGTAGAGCTCCGCCGCGCCGGCGGCGGCCGCCAATGAAAATATCATGACGAACATTATCGCTGCTTGTTTCATGTGATCCTCGTGGTGCGTGCATGTGAAACCCTTGAATTAGCCGCTGAGGTCGCTGAGGAAGAAAGGACAAGGGAAGGATGGAATGTTGGAATGATGGAATAACAAGTTGCCACGTGGCGTGTTGGCCCGGCCAATACTCCATCATTCCAATCTTCCGCTCCATCCCCCCTCAGCGTCTCCAGCGACCTCAGCGGCTAATATCAAATCCTTGCCTTGACAGAAGCGTCGGGTATCCTGTGAGGCCTTGCGAAGGAGCAATGCAATGTACATCGGCGCCGACTATTACCCCGAGCACTGGGACAAGAAACGCTGGCCTGTCGATGCGGGCCTGATGAAGAAGGCCGGCTTCAACGTCACGCGCCTGGCGGAGTTCGCCTGGGTGATGATGGAGCCCGAGGAAGGGCGCTACGACTTCGCCTGGCTCGACGAGGCGCTGGAGGTGCTGGGCAAGAACGGCGTCTCGGCGATCCTCTGCACGCCCACGGCCATCGTGCCGGCGTGGATGAAGGAGAAGTATCCCGAGGTGATGGCCCAGGGCGGCCCCGGCGCGGCCCGCGTCGAGTGGGGCGTCCGCAAGGACCAGTGCTATTCCAGCGGCACGTTCCGCCTGATGTCGCAGCGTATCACGCGTGCGATGGCCGAGCATTACGCCGCACATCCCAACGTCATTGGCTGGCAGACCGACAATGAGTTCGGCGGCACGGTTTGCTGGTGCCATTCGTGCCGGCGCGATTTCCAGGACTTCCTGCGCAGCCGCTACGGCACCATCGACGCCTTCAACAAGGCGATGGGCAAACACTTCTGGGGCCACTACGTCAAGACGTGGGAAGAGATCGAACTGCCCGCCGCCGACGGATCGAGCAACCCCAGCCTGGGCCTGGAATGGAAGCGCTTCTACACCTGGCAGAACGTGCGGTTCCAGCGCGACCAGGTGAAGATCCTGCGCGAGGTCTGCCCCAAGCACTTCATCACGCACAACCTCATGGGCTACGGCTACGGCGGGCTGAACTACTTCCAGCTCAGCGAAGACCTCGACCATGTCAGTTGGGACAGCTACCCGCTGTTCTACGGCGGCGGGATGGCCGACGGGCCGGCCCTGGCGGCCGACCTTATGCGCGGCTGCAAGAAGAAGAACTTCTGGATCATGGAGACCAGCTCCGGCCCGCACGGCTGGGGCACGTATGGGCGGGCCCCGCGCCCCGGCGAGATGCAGACATGGGCGTTCCAGCAGTTCGCCCACGGCTGCGAGGGGTACATCTGGTTCCGCTGGCGGGCGTGCACCGCGGGTCGCGAGCAGTACTGGCACGGGATCCTCGGCCACGACGGCAAGGGCGGGCGGCGGTACCGCGAGACGGCGTCGATCGCCCGCGAGCTGCGCAAGATCGAGAAGCATCTGGCCGGCACGACCGTCAAGCCCAAGGTCGCCTTCATCTACAGCTACGACAGCCGCTGGGCGGTCGACATGCAGCCGGGCTTCAGTGGCAACAGCTACATGGCAAACGTCAAGCGGTACTACAACGCGCTGCTGGCGGCCGGCGTCAACGCGGACATGATCCAGCCTGGCGACGACCTGACGCCCTACAAGCTGGTATTCGCGCCGGACTGGTACGTCATGCCCGACGCGGCGGCCAAACAGGTCGACGCATTCGTCAAGGCCGGCGGCGTGTTCTGCTGCGACATCCGCACCGGCGTCAAGGACGAGACGAGCCTCTGCCACGCGCGCACGCTGCCTGGCCTGCTCAGCGCGGCGCTGGGCATCGAGATCGAAGAGTACGAGAGCACCCTGCCCGAGGGCTACGCGATGACCGGCACGGGCGAACTGGCCGGAGCCTACACCGCCACGCAGGGCGCCGACTGGGTGACCGCCAAGGGCGCCGAGATCGTCGCGGGCTACGAGCCTTGGCACATGAAGAAGTTCGCGGCCGTTACTCGCAACGCCTATGGCAAGGGCATCGGCTGGTACTGCGGCACGGTCGTGAAGGAGCCGGAGTTCTACCACAAGCTGATCGCCGCGCTGCTGGCGGACGCGAAGATCCGCCCGGTCGTGACCCCGCCGCCCGGCGTGGAAGCCTCGATGCGCGAAGGGGCCGGCAAGAAGCTGCTGTTCCTGATGAACTACACCGAAGAGCCCAAGATCGTTTTCGTCCCCGCGGGTAAAAAAGAACTGCTCACCGGCGCGATGACGAAGGAGTCGATCGAGCTGCCAAGGTTCGGCGTGGCGGTGGTGAAACTGTAGCATCGCTGGAAAAGACAAAACCGACGACGAGGACGAGGACGACGACGAGGACGAAACAGGAGATATATTGCGGCCTGTAAGGCCGCTTGCAGGCTAGCCCAGGGCAGAGCGGCGAGCGCAGCGAGCTGCGCAGCCCTGGGTAAGGGTTCCCCCGTGGTTACAGCTCTGAAAGAGCGCCGCAGACAATTCTTGCAGCGCCCCTTCAGGGCTTGACTATCCTCGTGGCGTTACCCAGGCCGCCGCTTCCGCTCGCTTCGCTCGCTCCTGCTCTGGCCTGGGCTGACATGCCAGCGGCCTTACAGGCCGCGTTCGAAGTGCCTTTCCGACCGCGCCAAGGGCGTTGCCATGTGACCTGATGTTTTAGCGGTCGAGCTTGCTCGACGCGGTTTCTTCCCTGCAGAGTGCCAAGGCGCCCCGCATGAAATAACAACGCGTGTCGCCATGCCACCCGTTCTGTTGTTTCCACTTCCCCCCCTCAGCGTCCTCAGCGACCTCAGCGGCTACTATCGAGCGCCTTGCGGATCTCGCGGAAGCGGCGGACGTCGGCCGGGGCCATGCCGCCGTCCTGGTAGATTTCCAGGTTCAGCGAGACGACGGCCTTGCGGCTGCGGACTTCTTTGAGCCACTTGATCAACTGCTGCGTGGTGTACTGGCACTTGCTGATGGGGGTGTTGGGCAGGTGGTGCCCCCAGCTCTGATGGATCAGCGTGGTCAGGTGCGCCTGCAGGCCTTTTTGCGGGCCGGCGACGAAGCGGCCGTCGCCGCCGACGGGCAGATTGCCGCCGCCGCTGATCAGGTCGCTGGTCAGCCACGACTCCCAACTCGACGTGTCGGTGTACCACGTCACCTTCGGCGCCAGCCAGGCGTTCCAGAGCACCACGCGCTGGTTGTTGCCGGCGCGGGCGGAGATCAGCAGGTCCTTCCATGGCGGGGCGGCGTGGTAGTAGCTGTGCATGCCATCATCAAACCACCACCCCGCCAGCAGCTCTCCGTACCGGCGGCCGGCGTCTTCGATCACCATCTTCCACGTGCGGAAGAACGTCTCGCGCCCGGCGGTGTCGAAACCGTACCGGTCCCACCAGGGCGCGTCGTCGTGGCCGGGGTGATAGTACAGCCCCAGCCGCACGCCGCGCTTGTCCAGCGCCTCGGCGATCTCGCCGATCAGGTCGCGCTTGCACGTGCGGCCCGGCAGCAGGGCGTCGATGGCGGCGTTGTGCCCGGGCCAATGATAGACCGCGTGCGTGGTGCCCAGATAGACCCAGCCGGCGCCCATCGATGCCACGGTGTCGGCGAACTTCTCGACGGGGAAGGCGTTGACGGCCTGGCGGTAAGGCTTGCTTGGCCCGAAGCGCGGATAGATCTTTCCGACCCAGTGGAACATCAGGCCGTAGGTCTTGTCGACCATCCAGGAGGTGTCGACCCGCATCGACTGCGCGTCGGCCTCGATGCGCTTGGCAACGCTGGGACGCACCAGTTCCAGCGAGATGAACTTCAGCGGCTGCGTCTGGCCGGTCGATCGCAGGGAGATCGTGCTCCGCCCGGCGGGCAGGGCGACCTCGCCGGCGCTGATGCGGTCCCAGTACGGCCCGAGGCGCACGGGGAACGTCTTGCCGGCGGCCGTCACTTCAACCGTCGGGCGCTGCGGTCCGCCCTCGGCGAGGATGTCGATCGTGTAGCGGCCGCCGGTTGGAACGTTGATCGTCCAGTCGAAGCCCTGATCGGGCCCCGTCCAGCCCTGCCAGAATCCGCGCGAGCCCGGGCTCGTCCAGGCCGAGACGACCGGCCCGACGACGCTGGCGAAGTAGCCTGTCAGGATCGTGCGATCGTCCGGATTGATGCGTATGCTCTTGGCCATTGTCAGTCCTTCCTTGGAACCAACCATCACGGAAATATCTCTTATAACGCCACAAAAAACCTGGGGTATCGGCAAAGGCGGCTCTTTCGCGCATAATGTCGGACATGAGCGACCTGCAGCAAGAGAAGAACTCCCCCATAGCACTGGCGACAGTGTGGAATCTCATCCTCGTGGCCGCGGTGTGGGCGTCTTCGTTGAGCCTCTCGTACGAGATCGTTCTGGGCACAGGGGCTCCCAGTGCGATGTACTGGTTCTTCACCGCCCTGTTCTGCCTGGACGTGGTCGCGGATCTTCTCTGGCGCCGCGCCCCGGCGATGGCTGTCGGCGGCACGGTCCCCGACATGAAGGCCTATCTGCGGGGCTGGTTTGCCGTAGATGTGATTGCGGCGGTTCCGATGCTTGCGCTGGCCGGCGACGGGCCGGTCGTCGGCGGCATGCGGGCGGCGGCCATCCTGGGGGCCCTGCGCCTGCTGAAGCTTCTCAAGGTTCGCCGGGCCCTGGGCGGCGTTTCCGGTTCGCTGTACGTCAACCCCGCGATCATGCGACTGACGGTCTTCGCTTTCTGGTTCACGCTGATATGCCATTTCATGGCGCTGGGATGGGTCCTGATCGGGGCAGCCGAGAGCGGCCGCGGGCCCGTTGACACGTACATTCGCTCGCTCTATTGGTGCCTGACGACGGTGGCGACGATCGGTTACGGCGACTATGTGCCCGATCGCAACAGCAACGTGCAGATTATCTATACGATGGTCGTGCAGGTGCTCGGGGTGGGCATGTACGGGTACATCATCGGCAGCATTTCGGGCCTGATCGCCAACCTCGACGTGGCCAAGGCGAAGTTCCTCAAG
>JAJFVE010000124.1 GCA_021371965.1 Planctomycetaceae bacterium | reverse complement strand
GATCCAGCGGATGTTCGATTACGGGCGGCACCTGCTGGTGTCCAGCTCGGCGGGGGGCGCCTGGCCGGCGAACCTGCAGGGAATCTGGAACGGGTTCTATCAGCCGCCGTGGCGCAGCGATTATCACAACGACGAAAACGTTCAGATGAACTACTGGCAGGCCCTGCCGGGCAATCTCGCCGAGGCGGCCCTGCCGTTCTTCGACTACTACGAGTCGATGATCGAAGACTACCGCGTCAACGCCCGCAACCTCTATGGCTGCCGCGGCATCTATGTTCCCATCGCGCAGACGACGCACGGCCTCATCGGCCCGGGCGTGTGGTGCAACTGGACTGCCGCGGCGGGCTGGCTGGCCCAGCTCTTCTACGACTACTACCTTTTCACGGGCGACGAGGAGTTCTTGCGCCGTCGTGCGGTGCCGTTCATGAAAGAGGCCGCCCTGTTCTACGAAGACTTCCTCTTTGAAGGCCCGGACGGGCGGGCGGTGTTCGCCCCATCGCTGTCGCCGGAAAACCGCCCTCAGCGCGACGAAGCGGGGCTGGTGACGACTAACGCGACGATGGACGTGGCCGTGGCTCGCGAGCTGCTGACGAACCTGTGCGCAGCCTGCGACAGGCTGGGCATCGAGCGCGAAGCGGCGGAGCGATGGCGGGCTCTGCTGGCGAAGCTGCCGGCGTACCAGGTCAACGCCGACGGGGCGATCTGCGAGTGGATCCACGGTGATCTGCCGGACAATTACCATCATCGCCACCAGTCGCACATCTATCCGCTGTTTCCCGGCCGCGAGGTCACGCCTGAGACGGCGGGGGAGCTGTTCGAAGCGTGTCGCGTCGCGGTGGAGAAGCGGCTGGTGGTTGGCCTGACGAGCCAGACGGGCTGGTCGCTGTCGCACATGGCCAACATTTATGCGCGGCTGGGCGAGGGCGACCGGGCGCTGGAGTGCCTGGAACTGCTGACACGCTCGTGCGTGGGGCCCAACCTCTACACGTACCACAACGACTGGCGTGCCCAGGGCCTGACGCTAGGCTGGTTCGGCAGCGATCGCTGCTTCCAGATCGACGCGAACTTCGGCCTCACCGCGGCGGTGCTGGAGATGCTGGTCTTCTCGGCTCCGGGGTGGGTCAAGCTGCTGCCTGCGCTGCCGAAGAAATGGTCCAGCGGCAGCGCCAAAGGCATCGCCTGCCGCGGCGGCATCACAGTAGACATCGAGTGGGATATCCCCGCCCGTCGGCTGGCAGCCAAGCTGACCAGCCGCACCAGCCAAACCATTGCGCTCAAGTTGCCCGCCGCGGCGGCGAAGCTTCAGTGCCGTGGCGCTAAGCTGACGCGCAGCGAGCACGGAGCGGAGTATAGGCAGGTGCTGTTGGCGAAGGGCAAAGCCGCGACGGTGTCGCTTGCCTTGGCAAAGCTGAGTCGGAAATGAAGCTCATCACCTGGAACGTCAATTCGATTCGCGTGCGGATGGAGAGGCTGGCGGCGCTGCTGGAGCGGCACCGGCCGGACGTGGTGTGTCTGCAGGAACTCAAGGTCACTGACGATGTCTTTCCCGCGGCGGCGATAGAGGCGTTGGGGTATCGCTGCGCGGTGTACGGGCAGAAGGCGTATAACGGCGTGGCGATCCTCAGCCGCGGCGAACCGGCCGATGTGTCGCGCGGGCTTTGCGACGCCGTGCCGGACCCGCACTCGCGGCTGATCGCGGCCACGATCGACGGCGTGCGGATCATCAGCGCGTACTTTCCCAACGGGTCGTTCGTCGGCTCGGAAAAGTACCAGTATAAGATCGAGTGGATGCACCGCCTGCGGACGCATCTGGAGCAATGCTACCAGCCCGATCAGCCGCTGGTGCTCTGCGGCGACTTGAACGTGGCCGTCGACGACAAGGACGTCGCCAACCCGGAACTCTGGGCCTCCAGTGTGCTCTGCCATCCGACCGCGCGGGCGGCCCTGCGGGAGATCGCCGACTGGGGGCTGGTGGATGTCTTTGCTAAGATGCACCCTGAGGGCGGCATCTATTCCTGGTGGGACTATCAATTGCTGTCGTTCCCGAAGAACAACGGGCTTCGGATCGACCACGTGCTGGCGACGCGTCCGCTGGCCGACAAGACCGTGGCCGCCGAGGTCGACCGCAACGAGCGCAAAGGCAAGAGCCCCTCAGACCACGCGCCGGTGATCGTGACGTTCGAGTAGCACGGGCGAGACGCCCGTGCTACGGGCACATCCGCTTGCTCGACGGGTTCTTCGCCAGCATAATGACGCTCATGAATCCATACGCGCCGATCTTCACCCGCATCTTCGCCATTTGCATGTCAGTGTTCATCGTGGGCGGGGTCGGTTGTCGCGGGCGCCAGGCGCCGGCGCCACCGGCGTCTCAACCCGCCACGGCGACACAAGCGGCGCAGCTTGCACCGCCGACGATTTCGGCCAAGCTCTCGGTGACGCAGGGATGGTCGCAGCAGTTCCTGATCGCCCTGGCCCAGCGCCTGCCGCAGGGGTGGTTTATCCCCTACGCGCTGACCGACGCCCCGATGTGCCCGGCCGGTCTGTCCGCCCATCCGGGCGTGTTGTTCATGGCCGTGCGAAAGCTGGATCGGAACTACCAGAACCTCAACTGGAAAGAGAGTCCGCGGATCGACATCTGGCTGATGCCGTCAAGCTATGTGCCGCGCGAGTATGGAGAACCGTCACGCCGGGCGAAAGGCCTTCGACAGTGGCGAGGGCTGGGCGTGTTCGTTCTGACGGAGAATATCGACACGTCTCTTGATGTCTCGGCGCTGCTCAATGCGGCTTTGGGGGCGGTCGATGTCGGCGCGGCCGCGCCCGATGGCTTGACAACGGCCATCGGGGCGGCGCGGCTGGAGCAGGTCAAAGCCAGGACCCCCGGCGGCGATTCCGAGGTCACCCGCCATCTAAACGGATTCATCAACGACAGCGAGACCGGGCGTTCCGTGCCGATCCGCGTGGACGTGGATCAGACGCTGGGCAAGCTGTTCTGGTGGAAGATAATGGACCGCCGGGGCCGCCACGACGAGGCGATGAACGTGGAGACGATGGCGGTCTTTCGCGGCGAATCCCTCGGCGACGACAATGCCTCGCTGCTGATGCCGCGAGTGGCGATGTTCGGCGGCGGCCGCGAGGACAAGCAGTGGGGTCTGCCCCTGACGCGGGCACTGTCGGAGGCTCTGCGCCCGGGTCAGAAAGTCCCGCCCGAGATGATCGAGCGAGCGACCGTGATCGTTGTCGGCACGGGCAGGCACTACAACGGCCCGTGCATTCCCGGACCTGATGGCAGCCTCGACATGCCGCGTAACGACGCCTTCGACATTCAGCGGGTTCTTCGCGGCAACAGCCGGCTGAAATCTATCTCTTTCCGCACGTTTACGCCGACTGCCCCGGCCGGTGAGATCGTTGAAGGCCGCAAGTACCTGCTTATCCTGGCGCCGGGCCCGCTGGACTACTGGGCCATGATGTCCGAGACTGATCCGGTTATGGGCGGGCAAGACGCTTTTGAAGTGCTTGGCGTCCTGGACGTTGATCACTAGCCCAGAACGGTAGATTATTCGGAGTTTGGGTTTCGCCTGGCGGCCGCGGAGAGGTGACGCGGCGAGTTGTGAATCTCTGCTCTGAAAATAACCGCGGAATCAGAGATGGGGTGGCATGGCGATGCACGTTTGGATTTCTCGTGGTTCGCCATGATGCGAACTGGCACCCATGCGACCCGGAACTTTCATGGTTTCGGGTGAACGGAAGGTTCATGAACGACTGCGGTGAAGTCTCCCGGTCAGGACGACGAAGCTTGGTAGCACCAGGGGTCGCACGACGAACGTGTCCAGCAGCATCCCCAGCGCGAAGGCGAAGCCCAGTTGGATCAGCAGGGCCAGGTCGCCGCTGAGCAGGCTGCCCAGCGTGGCGGCCATGATCAGCCCACACGAGGAGATGACCGGTCCGGTGTGGATGATGGCTTCGCGGACGGCATCGAGGGGGCTGTGGCGGCGGGCTTCCTGGAAAAGCCTCGCGGCCAGGAAGATGTTGTAGTCGACCCCGACGGCCGTGACGACGATGAACAGGAAGACCTGGACTTTCCAATCCAGCCCTTCGGCCCCGAGCAGACCGACGAAGACCCAGTAGCTGATGCCTAGCGTGGCCAGGTACGTCAGAATGGTCGTGGCGACCATGAACAGCGTCAGCAGCACGTCGCGCAGCAGGCATAGCACGACCAGGAAGATAACGCCCAGCACCATCGGGACAATCATGTGGAAGTCGCTGCGCGTGACGGTCTTGACAGCCAGCATCTGCGAAGTCGGTCCGGTCAGGTAGACGCGCCCGCCCAAGGCGGAGGCGGCCTGTGCATCGAGGGTCTTCTGGATCATGTCGACGTGGCCCATCGCCGCCAGTGTCAGCGGCGCCTCGTCGAGCACCACGACCATGCGCATGGCCCGCCCATCGGCGCTGAGGTATTCGCGTGCGACGGCCTGGTTGGCTGCCCGCAACAGCAGATCGGTCATGGGGCCGCCGTTGTGGACGCCGACGGGGCTGCTGATGCTGCGGATGTTGTCGGCCACGCGCGACGGGCCGTCGGTGAGCGCAAGCAGGCGGTCGGAGAACGTCTTGCTGTGGGCGGACCATTGTGCCCGCGTCAGGGGCGAGGGCGACTCGACGATGACGGTGACGGGCCCCGTCTCGCCGCGCGGCCAGTGCCTCTCGGCCACGGCCAGCCCCTTGGGCGATTCGTAGTTTCCGCGCAGGTCGGCCAGCGTGTCGTACACCCAGGTGATGTCCAGCGCCCGCACGGCTGGGACGGCCATCAGTGCCACGGTCACCAGAAGGATCGGCAGCGGGCGCGAGATCACCGAGTGGGCGATAAACGGCCAGAACTTCCTGCTGACCTTGGCGGCCGCGGGGTCGCCGGGCCAGAACAGCCGGTGCCCCAGCGTGGCTACCATCGCCGGGATCAGGGTCAGCGCGGCGGCCATCGCCACGACCAGGGCGATGGCCACGGCAGGGCCGGTGCTGCGAAAGATCGCAAACGAGACGAAGCTCAGCGTCAGAATGCTCAGGGTGTCGGTGGCGCCGCTGGCGAAGATGGCCGAGAAGGTGGCCTTCAGGGCGTCGTCGGCGGCGCGGCGGGGCGGTATCGCGGCGCTTAGGAATTCGCGGTAGCGGCTGATGTACAGCAGCGCGTAGTCGGTGCCGGCCCCGTAGAGCAGCACCAGCACGAAGATGCGTTCAGGGGTGCCCAGAGGCATGCCCATGTTCTGGAGGATGTCGAGTATCCGCAGCGATACGACGGCGGCGGCGGTGATGGCCGCCAGCGGGACCAGCGCCGCCAGGGGCGCGCGGTACACCAGCAGCAGGATGATCATCACCGCAACGATCGTGACGACGGTGGTGCGGCGGCTGCTGGTGTTCGAGGCGACGCCGTAGTCGTGTCCGAACGCCGCCGAGCCGGTGACGTGGGCGGTGACACCGGCCGGCAGGGCCGTGGCGCCCAGAACTCGCGACACGCGTTCGACGGCGCGCGTGGCGGCGATCGTGACGAAGTTCGCCTGCACGTTGATGGTGATCAGCGCCGCCTGCCCGGCCGCGCCGGCGGGGCTGATGAGCGGATTGGTTCCCCGCGGCAGGCCGATCGACCGCGGCGACCGCACGGCGTACTGGGGCTGGCAGTTGCGGATGGCCGTGGCGAGGGCCTCGACGGCGGAGAGGTCCTCGCCGGTCAGCGGTTTGTCCCGGCGTTCGACGACGACGACGGCCTCGCTCTGCGCGGCCATCTGCGGGAAGTAGTGCTCCGTCACGGCCAGTGCCTTGCTGTAGGGGCATGAGTCGGGCAGGTAGCTGGGGGCCTCGGAGGTTCCCGGAGCGACGACGGGGGCCCAGTGCAGCAGGGCGGCCGTCAGGACGACCCAGAACGCGATGACTCCCCAGCGGCATTTTATGAGAAGATCAGCAAGCATGAGTTCAGCGGGCTCTCGGGTCTTGGCTCGAGCGATGAGTCGCCGGCCGGGCGGGTCACTTCAACTTCATCTTGACGCCGTTGTCTTTCCAGTCTTTGGCCAAGAGGCGCATTTCTTCCATGAGCTTGTTGGCCTGGTCGCTGGCGTCGACGAGGTTGTTGTAGAATTTCGGGTCGTTGAGCAGCTTGGCCATCGAGCCGTCGCCCTCGTTGACCTTGTGGACGGTCTTCTCCAGTTCCGCCAGCAGGGCCGAGAGACGGGAGGTGTCCTCCAGCAGCCCGCGCGACACGTGGCTGGAGTCGGCGCTGATCTTAGCGGTGGCCTGCTGAATCTCCACCAGCGCCTTGCTCGCCTGCAGCGAGGCGTTCGAGAGATTCACCAGCAGTCCAGAGAAGCTTTCCTGGTTCTTCTTGCTCACCATGCCGTTGAAGTTGTCCAGCGCCTCGTTCATGCGGGCGATGGTTCCCTGCAGTCCGGCCTGCGAGGCCGCCGTGGTGGAGGGCCGCGTGGAGGCAGCGCCGCCGGTGGCGGGACCTTGCGGCGAGACCAGCGCATTAAGGCTTTCGGCCAGGCGGGAAATGCTGACGAAGCCTTTCTCGACTTCCTCGGGCAGAAGGCTGGTCTTCAGATGCCCCGTCAAGACCGGGGTTGCCGTCGTGGGCAGGTAGTCCATGGGCTGCCCGGTCCTGGGGTCGATCCGCGGCGAGCCTTCGCCCTTGAGCTGGATGTACGCTCCGCCGGCCAGGCCGCGCGAGTAGATGAACGCCTCGGCGTTGCCGGGGATCTTGACGTCGGAGTAGATCAGGGCGGTGAACATGACGCCCTTACGGCTGTCGCCGCCGGCGAAGTCGATGTCGGTGACCTCGCCGATCTTGAGACCCGAGAGGTGGACCGGGTCGCCCGTGTGGGCGTCGGCGGTCGAGGGGAAGATCATGTTGATCGTATAGCCGCTGCGGACCATCACCGGCAGACCGGCGAAGATCAGGATCATCCCCGCCAGGATCAGCATGGCGACGATCACGGTAATTCCCACGGCCACGTTGCGAGCGGATTCTTTCATGGCTGCATCCTCACGCTGCCGGCTGTCCGGCCAGCCGGCCTGTATGAATCTGTTGGAGTTCTTCGACGCTGGCGCGTCCCTGGACGAACCGCAGCACGATGTCATTGTCGATGGTGGCCAGCGCCTGGGGCGTCGTATCGGCGATGAAGTTCCCGCCGTGGAGCATTACGATGCGGTCGGCGATCTTGCACGCCGATGTCATGTCGTGCGTGACGACGATGGCCGTCGTCTGCAGGGCCTTCTGCAGCGTGATGATCAGCTCGTTGATCAAGTCGGCGCGGATGGGGTCCAGGCCGGTGGTCGGCTCGTCGTAGAGGATGACCTCCGGACCCAGGGCGATGGCCCGCGCCAGGGCGACGCGCTTCTTCTGCCCGCCGGAAAGCTCCTCGGGAAACTTCTGCTGCGTGCCGTCCAGGCCCACCAGCGAAAGCACCTCTTTGCAGCGGGCCTGCTGGCGGGAGGGCTCGCTGACGCCGTTCTCGGCCAACGGGAAGACGATGTTCTCCTGCACCGTCATCGAGTCGAACAGCGCTCCGCCCTGGAAGAGGAACCCGAACCGCCGGCGCACGCCGACCAACTCGCGCTCCGACAACGGGCCGATCGCCCGGCCGCGGAAGAACACCTCGCCCCGGTCCGGGCGGATCAGGCCGATCATGTGCTTGAGCAGAACGCTCTTGCCGCAGCCGGAGGGGCCGATGATGACGGTGGTCTTTCCCGGTTCGACGGCAAGGTTCACGCCGCGCAGCACCGCCTCGCCGTTGAACGACTTGTGAACGTCTTTCAAGCGGATGATGGCGTCGTCGTTCATGGCAGTTCGTCCAGCATGCGGATCATGGCGATCTCGTCGCAGGCGTCGACCTTGGGGCACGCGACGCACTCGCGCCAGACCTTCGCCGGAAGGGTCATGCGGTCGATCCGCGAGAACCCCTGCGCGGCGAAGAACTCCGCCTCGTACGTCAGGGCGAAGAGGCGGCGCACGCCGAGGCGCTTGGCGTCGGCCACCGCCGCGGCGATGAGCCGGCGCCCCACGCCGCTGCGGCGCAGGTCCGCGACGACGGCCAGGCTCTTGATTTCGGCGAGGTCTTCGACCGAGACGTCGACGGCCACGCATCCCACGAGCCTGCCTTCGTCGACGGCGACGATAAAGTCGCGCAGGTGGTCGTAGACGCTTTCGAGGCTGCGATGGAGCATGCGCCCCCGCTCGGCGTAATAGCCGACCAGGTCGCGGATCGCCACCGCGTCGCTCAGGATGGCCGCTCTGAAAACCATCCCGGCATTCTAACCGAGGTGACGCAGCCTTTCTAGGATGTGTCAACGTGAAGTGGCATAGCCTCTTCATGCCGTGTCGATAGGAGATGCCACGGACTGGAAAGCCTGTGCCACCACGGGCCGACGGATCGATAAGAAAGATGAGTGACGCCGGGGGCCTAGAATAGATTGGTCGAAGGAGCCCGAATGTCTGTCGGCAAGGGAAATCATTTTGAGACCGAGGTCGCCGAGGCACAGGCGGTCCAGCCGTGCGTGTTTGTGCTCTTTGGGGCCACCGGCGACCTGGCGGCGCGAAAGATCGCACCGGCGCTGTACAACCTGGCGCGCGAGCGGCTTATCGCGGAAAACCTCGTCGTGCTGGGCGTGGGGCGCAAGCAGCACGACGACGGGTACTTTCGCGCCGCCATGCGCAAGGCAGTCGAGGAGTTCTCGCGCACGGGCCTGGACGAGGCGACCTGGCAGCGGATCGCGGAGAAATGGTTCTACTTCGTTGTCCGCGCCGACGCGCCGGAAGACTTTGCGGCGTTAGGGCGCCGCCTGGACGAGTTGGACGAGCAGTTCGGGACGCGCGGCAACCGCGTGTTTTATGACGCCATGCCCCCGGCCGTGCTGCCGAGCATTGTCGCGCAACTCGGGACGGCCGGGCTGAACCTCCCGGGCGAGCCCAAGGCGTTCGTGCGGCTGGTGGTGGAGAAGCCTTTCGGCGAGGATCTCAACTCGGCCCGCGCGCTCAACGCATTGCTGGCCGGGCGTTTTGACGAGGGGCAGATCTTCCGCATCGACCACTACTTGGGCAAGGAGGCGGTGCAGAACATCCTGGCGTTCCGCTTCGCTAACGCCATCGTCGAGCCGCTGCTCAACCGCCAGTTCGTCGACCACGTGCAGATCACGCTGGCCGAGACGGTCGGCATGGAAGGGCGGCGCGGACCCTACTACGAAACGGCCGGGGCGCTGGGCGACATGGTGCAGAACCACCTGATGCAACTGCTGACGCTCATTGCGATGGACCCGCCCAACCGCATGAGCGGGACGTATATTCGTGACGAAAAGATCGAGGTGCTCCAGGCGATCTCGCCGCTGACGCCCGAGCAGGTGGCCCTCCGCACGGCGCGTGGGCAGTACGTCGCCGCCGGCGGCAGGCCCGGCTACCGACAGGAGGAAGGCGTCGCCGGCGACTCGCAGGTGGAGACATTCGCGGCCGTCAAGCTCTACATCGACAATTGGCGCTGGTCGGGCGTGCCGTTCTACCTCCGTACGGGCAAGTGCCTGGCAGGCAAGCTGGCGCAGGTGGCGGTGGTGTTCCGCCGCGAGCCGACGCAGTTGTTCAGCGAATCCTCCTGCGACATGCGCGACGCCAACGAGTTGGTCATCCGCATGTATCCCGGCGAAGGCATCAGTCTGCGCTTTGATGCCAAGGTGCCGGGCGTACGGATGATGTTGCGGCCGGTGAAGATGGATTTCAGCTATGATTCTACGTTCGAGTCGGCCTCGCCCGAGGCGTACGAGCACCTGCTGCTGGACGTGATGTGCAACGACCCGACGCTGTTCATCCGCAACGACGAGGTGGAAGCCTCGTGGAAGATCGTCGACAGCATCCGGGCCGGCTGGCGGGTGAACGGCCGCCCGCCGCTGGAGACGTACGCGGCGGGCAGTTGGGGTCCGGCCTCGGCCGACGCGCTGTTCCACGATCCGTATAGACACTGGAAAAATACCTGAAGTTATGCTATAAGGCTACGGTAAGACGGGAATAACGCCCATGTCAAAAGCAAGCACGAGAAACGTGTCCGTGATCGTCAAGGCCACGGAAGAACAAGTGACCGACGCGGTGGTGGATATCTTCCGCCAGACCATTGGCGAAGCCGTCGACGCGCGCGGCCTGTGCACACTGGCGCTGGCCGGGGGAACGACGCCCTACGCGCTGTATCTGAAGATGGCGCGGGTCTTCCTGCAGGACGACGTGCCCTGGGCCAGCGTCGAGATCTTCTTCGGCGACGAGCGCGACGTGCCGCCCGATGACATCGAGAGCAATTACGGCATGGTCCAGCGAACGCTGCTGGACTACCTGCCCATCGAGCCCAAGCGCGTCCACCCCATGCCCACCGACGCCGAAGACCTCGCCGCCGCGGCCGCCGACTACGAGGACCAGGTGCGCGGCATCGTGCCGACCGGGCCCGACAGGCTGCCGTGTTTCGACCTGATCCTGCTGGGCATGGGCACCGACGGCCACACCGCCAGCCTCTTCCCCGACTCGCCGCTGTTGGGCGAAAAGAGCAAGCTGGTGGCCGTCGACTACGTGCCCAAGCTCGGTCGCAACCGAATGACCTTCACCCTGCCGCTGATCAACGCGGCGCGGCACGTGGTCTTCCTGGTGACCGGCGCCGACAAGGCCCAACCGATCGCCCGAGTCCTGGGCGACGACAGCGACCGCGTAGAACTGCCCTCGGCCTGGGTGAACCCCCGCCATGGCACGCTGACCTTCGCCCTCGACGCCGCGGCCGCCAAGCTGGCGGGTATACAGCCGCAGTGATCCGATTGCGGATTCGGGATTGCGGATTGCGGATTGCGGATTGCGTTTCAGGCCCAATCACGAGCAACGAATGCCAACGGTCTTCCAAGGCACCTGCAGCGCCTGCGGCCACCAGACTTCTCTGTTAGCGGAGGATTACGGAGCCGTTTTCGTTGACGATCCACAGGGCCCGCAGACAGAAGTTGCAGGAATGGTCACCCTGGGCGAAGTCGAAGGCGAGCGTGCTGAAGTGAGTGATCCGCATCTGGTAGTCCTGGCCCACCCACTCGAAGAGGAATGCCTTTCCAAAACGGGATATAGCTGGAGCGACGTGTTTTGGCAGGGTCGATTCGTCCGCGTTACGAATGTGATTTGCCATCAATGTGGAACCCTCTTCCTCAAGCGGCGACTAGCCTCACCTGGGACTACGGGATGTGCTGGGGTGCTGGTCTTCGCGGTAGTCTGTGCAGTTGCAGTCAGTCTGTTTCGCCGAAGCTTATTGCAGGGATTCTTTTCGTTCATCTGTATTCTGGCCATGGGGGCACTCGTCGTCGAAATGGCGGCGACACTATATGTCCGGCTACGTTTCTCCGAACGTGCCAAGGCGCTAGCCGGTCAAGATGTCTGCCCGTCCTGCCATGCGAACGACAAAGTAAGCATTCGTAAGGCCAAACACGTCAAGTGTTCCTCCTGTGGCCGGCAGACTCTCAGTTTCGAGTGGGCAGGAGTTTCGTAATCACGGAAGAACGTGGCTGTACGTGGCTTTAAGCGGGGTCAGTGAGCAATCCGCGTGGGTGTCAACCTTGGAGTTCCCGCGAATCTGTGTTGTTCGCGGCTATGGTCGCAGCAGGCAAGCGTGGCAGTGGGAGGCGTCGTCGGCTGTGGGGTGCAGGGCGGGGACTTCCTGCGTGCAGCGGGCTACGACGCGGACTTGCTGGCCTTCGCTGGTGATGGCCGTGGTCTGACCCTCGCCCAACGCCTGTGCCAGTTGGCGCGTCAGCGGGCAGCGGGGGTGGAAGGGACAGCCGCTGGGGGGATTGATCGGCGAGGGCATTTCGCCCTGCAGGCGGATGCGCTGCGTGCGCTCCTGCGGGCGGATGCGCGGCACGGCGGACAGCAGCGACTCGGTGTACGGGTGCCGCGGATGGCCGATGATGCGGGTCTTGGACGCCATCTCGACAATGCGGCCGAGGTACATGACGGCTATCTCGTCGGCGAAGTGCTCGACGACGGCCAGGTCGTGCGCGATGAACAGATAGCTCAGGCCCAGCTCGTCCTGGAGGTCCTGCAAAAGGTTGAGGATCTGCGCCCGCACCGAGACGTCCAGGGCGCTGACGGGCTCGTCGCAGACGATGAACTCGGGGTTCGACGCCAGCGCCCGCGCGATGCCAATGCGCTGACGCTGCCCGCCGGAAAACTCGTGCGGGTATCGCGAGGCGTACCCGGCCGCCAGACCCACGCGCTCGAGCAGTTGGGCGACCCGCGGGCGGACGCCGGCCGGGCCGACCATACGATGCACCCGCATCGGCTCAGCGACGATGTCGCCCACGCGCATGCGCGGATTGAGCGAGCTGAAGGGGTCCTGGAAAATGATCTGCATGCGGCGGCGCAGGTGGCGCATCGCATCGCCCCGCAGCGACATCACGTCCCAGTCGTTGAAGACGACCTGGCCGGCTGAGGCCGGGATCAGCTTCATGATCGTGCGACCGACGGTGGTCTTGCCCGAGCCGCTCTCGCCCACCAGGCCCAGCGTGCGGCCGCGGGCGATGGAGAAGTCCACGCCGTCCACCGCCCGGACGTAACCCTGAATGGTCGAGAAGACGCCCCGGCGCACAGGGAAGAACTTCCGCAAACCGCGGACGGTCAGGATCGGATTGTCAGGGGCGGTATTGATCATGTTTGGAATTTGGAGCTTGCTTTACCGTTCGTATCCCTTGCATTCCCAGCAGGCGGCCCAGTGGCCTGGGGCTACTTCGCGAAGCTCGGGTTCTTGCGTCTGGCAGCGTTTGAGGCCGTGGCCTACGGGGCAGCGCGGGTGGAACTTGCAGCCGGCCGGGAACGCCAGCGGGTTGGGCACCGAGCCGGCGATGGCGTTGAGCCGCGCGGCCTCCTGGCCCAGCTGCGGCACCGAGGCCAGCAGGCCCAGCGTGTACGGGTGGCGCGGGTCGTTGAAGAGCGTCTGCTTGTCGGTCATCTCGACGATCTTCGATGCGTACATGACGGCCACGCGGTGGGCGGTCTCGGCGACGACGGCCAGGTCGTGCGTGATCATGAGGATGCTCAGGCCGGTGTCGGCCTGGATCTCGGCCAACAGGTCGAGGATCTGCGCCTGGATGGTCACGTCGAGGGCCGTGGTGGGCTCGTCTGCGATCAGGAGCTTGGGATTGCACGACAGGGCCATCGCGATCATCACGCGCTGTCGCATGCCGCCGGACATCTGGTGGGGGTATTCGTCGAAGCGGCGCTGCGGCTCGGGGATGCCCACCTTGCGGAGCATCTCGATGCCCAGCTCGCGGGCCTGCTGATCCTTGAGGCCGCGGTGCAGCTCGACGGCTTCGAGAATCTGGTTGCCGCAGGTGTAGACGGGGTTGAGGCTGGTCATAGGCTCCTGGAAGACCATGCTGACCAGCCGCCCGCGCACGCGGCGCATCTCGTCCTCGCCCAGGCGCAGCAGGTCCATTCCGTCCAGGTCGACGGCGTCGGCCTCGATGCGCCCTGGCGGGCAGGGCAGCAGGCGCAGGATCGAGTACGCCGTGACGCTCTTGCCGCAGCCGCTCTCGCCGACGAGGGCAAAGATTTCGCCGCGGCCGATCTCAAAGCTCACGCCGTCGACGGCGCGCACGACGCCCTGATCCGTATGGAAATACGTCTTCAAGTCGCGCACGGTCAACAGTGGTTCGCGGGGCGTCATATCTGTTTGGTTTCCTTGGGATCCATCGCCACACGCATGCCCTCGCCGGCCACATAGAACGACAGCGTGGTGATGAAGATCGCCACCGACGGGAAGACGATCAGCCACCAGGCGTCGAGGATGTACTGCTTGCCGCCGGAAATAATGTTGCCCCAACTCGGGTCGGGCGGCTGTACGCCGAAGCCCAGGTAGCTCAGGGAGGCTTCGGTGAGGATCGCCCCGGCCACGCCGAGCACGGCCGTGACGAACACCGGCGGCAGGGCGTTGGGCAGGACATGGCGGAAGATGATCCGCGCATGACCGGCGCCGGTGGCGCGGGCGGCCTGCACGTAGTCCATCTCGCGCAGGGAGAGGAACTCGGCCCGCACCAGCCGTGCGGTGCCCATCCAACTGGTGACGCCGATGATCAGTGCGACGATCCAGATGCTCGGCTGCAGCAGCGCCGCGACGGTCAGGATCAGGAAGAAGGTCGGGATGCACATCATCATGTCGACGAATCGCATGATGACCATGTCGACCCAGCCGCCGAAGTATCCGCTGATGCTGCCCAGGATGATCCCGATGACGATGGCGATGCCGACGGCCACGAACCCGATCATCAACGACACGTGCGCCCCCAGCAGCACGCGGGACATGACGTCGCGCCCGAGGTCGTCGGTGCCCAGCGGGTGCTGCCAGCACGGGGCGATCAACTGCGCCGGCGGGTTGGGCTCCAGCGGATCGGCCGGCCAGTTCACGCCCAGCCCGTGCAGTGCCCAGTAGCCCATGCCGATGACGAACAGCAGGACCATCACGACCAAAGCCGTCACGGCCGGTCCGTTCTTGCGGAAGCGCTGCCAGAAGCCGATCTGCTTGAGGACCGGTTCCTGCGGGGCGTCGATCGCGGGTTGTGTGGCTCCGTCTGGCATGGTCTGGCTCAGTTGGGTCTCACGCGGGGGTCGACCACCGCGTACAGCACGTCGGCGATCATATTGCCCACCAGCAGCAGCGCCGAGCCGATCGTCAGCTCGACCATTAATACAGGCATGTCGCGCTCCAGCAGGGCCTGGTACATCAGGCGCCCCATGCCGGGGTATCCGAAAATCTGCTCGATGATCACCGCGCCGCCCAGAAACGCCGGCAGCAGATACCCCACGAACGTCACGATGGGGCGCAGGCTGTTGCGCAGGGCGTGCTTGTACGCCACGGCCGATTCCGACAGCCCCTTGGCGCGGGCGGTGCGGATGTAATCTTCATTCATGGCCTCGACCATGGAGGCCCGCATGTAGCGGCTCTCGCCGGCGATGCCGCCCAGCGCCAGCACCACCGCGGGCATGAACACGTGCCAGCTCACGTCGACGGCCTCGCGGAAACCGTTCTGGAAATCCACACCGAACGTACTGAGGCCCAGGGCGGGGATATGCAGCACCCGCACGATCAGCAGCACGAGCATGTATGCCACCCAGAAGCTCGGCAGCGAGAGCATCGCGAAGCTGGCGACGCTGATGACCTTGTCGCGCCATCGGCCTTTGTGGCGGCTGGCGTAGATCCCCAGCGGCAGCGAGCCGCCGGTGCTTATGAGGAACGCCATCACGCTCAACGCCAGCGTGGCCGGGAGCCGCTCGAGGACCTTGCCGATGGCGCTGCGCTGGTCCTTGAAGCTGGTCAGATCGCCGGTGACCATGTCCTTCATCATCAGGACGTACTGCACCGGCAGGGACCGGTCGAAGTGGAACTGCTTGGCGATCATCTCGCGGACCTTGGGATTGAGCCCCGGGTTCATTTCCATGCCCGGCAGGGCCACCTGCCCGCCGGGAGCGAGATTGATGATCAGGAAGCTGATGATGGTGATCCCGATCAGCAGCGGGATCGAAATCAGCAGCCGTCTTATGATGAAGGTCCACATAGGCGTCAGGGCTTCAGGTTCGGCGCGATCGATCGCGGCGCCCACCATTGCATGTAGTACGTAACCCCGGCGGGGGTATTTTCAATCGGACCGACGATCCATCCGCCCTTGCCGTCGGGGCGGCGGACGACGTACTGGTCTTTCCAGATGGCCGTCGTCGGGATCGGCGTCGAGAGAAACAGGAACGGCTGATCGTCGTAGACGATCTTCTGCATCCGCTGGCAGAGGCTCGTGAGCTTCTGGCGGTCGAAGGTGGTGCGGATCTCCGAAAGCAGGGCGTCGACCTCTTTGTTGTTGTATGAGCAGAAGTTCAGGCCCGGCGGCTTGATCATCGAGCTGTGCCAGAGCTGGAACTGGTCGACGCTCTTGCCCAAACTCCAGCCCAGCACGCAGGCGTCGAAGGTCTGCGTGTTGATGTAGTTCTTGATGAAGGCCGCCCACTCGTAGGTCGAGGTATTGACCTTGATCCCGATCTTCTTCAGATCGCTCTGGACGAGCACCTGGATCGCCAGGCGCAGGGCGTTGCCGTTGTTGGTGATGAGGTTGAACTCGAACCGCTTGCCGTCCTTGACCAGGTATCCGTCGCTGTCGCGGTCTTTCCAGCCCGCCTCGGCCAGCAGCGCCTTGGCTTTTTCCGGATCGTACGGGATCGTCGGCAGGTTCGGGCTGCCATACCACTCGTGATAGGGGAACGGGCCGTTGCTGGCGCGGGCCTGGCCGCGATAGATGTACTTGATGATGTTGTCGACGTTGACCGCGTACGCCAGCGCCGCGCGGACCCGCTTATCCTGGAACAGTGGCTTCTTGAGATTCCACCCGATGTAGTCGTACGCGTCGGCGGGGCGGCTGAAGGTGCGGAACCGCGGATTGTGTTTGTATTCCGCCACCTGGTCGGGGCGCACGCCGTCGACGTCGAATCCGCGGGCCTCGAAGGCCACCTGGTTGACGAACTCGTCGGGCAGAATACGGTAGGCGAACGACTTGAGATTCGGCGGACCCTCGAAGTAATCCTCGTTGGCCTGCATCTTCAGGTATTCGTTGTGGACCCACTCGACGTTCTTGTACGGGCCGGTCCCGATGGGCGTGCTGTTGAAATGATCCGCCCACCAGTTGCCGCTCTTGCCTTCCAGGATGTGCCGCGGGATCAGGCCCATCATCCAGCTCGATGTGCAGTCGGTATACGGAACGCGATAGGTGACGACGAAGGTGTAGTCGTCCGGGGTGGCCACGCTCTTGATCGTCCAGTAATCCGACGCGCGGGGCGAGCGGTACTTCGGGTCGATGATGCTGTAATACGTAAAAGCCGCATCGTGGGCGGTGACTTCCTGGTTGTCGTGCCAGCGCACGCCCTTGCGAAGCTTGAACGTGAAGACCGGCTCGTTGAGCAGCGCCTCGTCGAGCGACTCCATGATGGAGATCGCCGGCTCTTCCGTCTCGGCGGGTTTATCCGCCGTCAAAGACGCAGCGCCCTGAGTGGCGGCCGCCTGCGCCAGGGGCATGACAAAGCTTCTGGTCAGCGTCTCGGCGAAGGCCTTGGTGTCGCCGGCGACCGACACGCTCAGCAGCGATTCGCCGACGGCGATCATCTCGTGCAGCGAGGCGGCCCTGGTCTGCCCGGCGACCGCGGCGATGAGCTTCTTGACGTTCTCGGTGTCGGCTGTTGCGCCGCCGGGGAGTTTGCGGTCCTTGTCGAACTCCAGGGTCAGCACCGTCACCGGCCGCAGTGCCTTGCGGTCGACGATTTTGAAGAGGTCGTCTTCGTAGCTGGTGCCGGCCGTCACGCGGTCGGTTGCGCTGCCGAACTGCAGCAAGAGGCGGCTGGCATCCTGTTTGACTGCCAGAAGCTTCATGGCGGCCCAGCGGTCTTTGGCGGCGTTGAGTTTGTCTAGCGCAGCGGCGGCGTCGGCGTCGGAATTGAAGAACGCCGTCGAGGTCTGCGTGATGCGGTAGTCCTCGGCCAGGTCGCCGACGACATTGAAGTCCTGATCATATTTCAGCAGGCCGTTGAAGAGAAACTGCGCGACTTCCGACGCCGCGGTGGTTTGTGAAATGATGGGGTTCAGGTCGTCCGGCTCGCCGATGCTGCCCAGCGTCAACTCATCGACTTTATGCACGACGTGTGCATTGCGGACGACGAAAAACGCCACGATCATCCAGGCGATGATGACCACCAGCGGTACCAGCAGCAGCTTGCGAACGAGCATGAAGGGCCTTTGCGTCCTTGCAGTTATTTCGCCGAGTCGGCGTTGAAGTCCGATTCCAGGGGCAGGTGGACGCCGTCGGTCTTGAATGCTTCCACCCACTCGCCGATGGCCTGAAGGACTTTGGCGCCGCGTTCCTTGTCGTCGGTGGAGGCCAAGGCCCGCCGGATGGGATTGCGCGAGCTATCGGAGCTTGCCGCCATCGCCATTTCGACCGATCGCAGCAATGAGGCGTTCGCCAGCACCAGTTCGCCCAACGATTCTTCCTGGACGCTCCTCTGGACTATGGGCTTGGAGGGAAGCTTGGGTTTGGTGGTAGGCTCTTTGGCTTTTTGCACCGGTCCGCCGGCGGTCGGGTCGCCGGCCAGATGATCCACCTTCGTGACCGGGTGAGCGGGCGCGGCCGGCTTTGCCACAGGCGTGGTCTTGGCTGGCGGGGTGGTCTTGGCGGGAGTCGACGCCTTGGGACGGATCTGCGCCAGCGAGCTGTCTACCAGGCTCTGCGCCATTTGCGTGGGGGTCAAGTTGCCGGGACCCGCGTTTTCAGCCGGGGCCGGCGCGGCTGGAGGCTGAACCTCGGCCGCGTTGGCCTTGGCTCGCTCGGCTTCGACTTCAGTAAGCCGCGTATCGGCCTTTTCGTAGATCCGGGCCGCGCACCAAGCCATGTCGACCATCATCTGGCGCACTTTCCTGCGGATGGCCTTGTTGTCGCCGCCCAGCCCGGCATCGACATCGCTGAGGATGGGCATGGCGGGCATGCAGGCCTCAGCCCAAGCGGGGTCGGCCGAAAGCACTTGTCGGCAGCAGGTGCTCCAGTTCTGCGACAGCACGTCGAGCACGGCCTGGCGAACCTTCCCGGTCATGGAAGCCGACGTTCCGCCCTGGCTGAAGCTCATGGCTTCAAACATGGCCCCGACGACCATGGGCGACTCCTCGGTTTTCGAGGCCGTTGCGACTGTGGCGATCAATTCCATCGCCGGACCCTCGCCGCCGGCCAGCAGCGCCGGGCGGATCTGCTTGTAGCCGCCCCAGCCCATGTATCGCACGGCCACGTTGGGGCTGACGACCATCTTCCTGAGCGAGGATTCGATCGCCGGTTGATGCGTCATCGTCAGCGCCATCGCCAGGTTGATCTGCTTGGCGGCCAGCATCGGGTCGTCGGCCTTGAGACCCTCCAGCAGCGGAGCGATGGTGCGATCGAGAATCGCGGCGAAGGCGGGGGCGTACTCGGGGCCGCCGTCGGCGTGGAAGTCCAGCGTCAGTCCGCGTCGCGCGTTGTAGATTTCGGTTCGATTGGAGGCGCTGGTGATCATGCCGACCCAGTACTTGATTCGCGGCTCAAGCTGCTGCGAGAGGTCGACGCCGGTGGCCCCGGCCTGGGGGGCCGGCGGCACGCCGGCCTGGGCGAAGACTGGTGAGGACATACCCACCAGAAGGAGGCAAGCGGCCAGCGTGATGGAAAGGGCGCTACGCATGATTATCCCTTCATTTAGCACTCGGCAGAACCACTGAATTGATAGTAGGTTCCTGCCCGCGGCCTGTCAAGAATGATATCACGCTGAAAGCAGCTATCGGCCCTCAGCTATCAGCTCTCAGTGTCACGGGGAATGATGGATGGAGGTGAGGAACGTCTCGATGGCGGCTGCGCAGGCGCTGACGCTGACAGCCGCAGCGGCGGGGCAGGCTCGTACGCCACCCAAGACAGCCTCGCCCTCTGGCGAAAGATACGTCTCGATGCCCTTGTACATCTGCATAGCGCAGAACCGTCGCGCCGCTTTCAACTGCTCGGCGGTAAGTGCCATCGCAGAGCCTCCCTCGCCGCTGATGAACAGGTTCGTCATCGCAACGAGCGGTTCGCCGCCGCGCGGGCCGATCCCGCCGCGGCGGTCGCCGATCGCGTCCAGAGCGTATATCTCGATTGCTGCACGCGCATCCGCAGGCGATGACAGTCCCACATAACACTTCCACGCCTGCGACCAGGCGTCTTGGGCGGGCGCGGCCTTGATCTGTTGAAAGAGGCCCACTTGCGCAGAACTCATGCCCGTGCCTGATGTGGCGTCGGCTCTCTGCGGGGCATGCATAAGAGCCTGGTAGGCCAGGCACAGATCCTCGATGTTGGCTGCTGCGGTTGTACCGTCGAGGCGGCAGGAGATCCCGCTCTTGCCGGGTTTGCCCGCCGCATCGGAAATCGCCGCCAGCAGGGCCGCTGCGATTTCCTGCGCCTGCGGGGCGGCGGGCAGTTGAGCGATGATCATCGCGACATATGCCGTGGCGGCCAATTGGTCAGCCGGTTCGCCGGTGACGACATACGCCGTGCGTTCGCTGCGCTTGATCTGACGCGCGACGTAGGCCATCGCCGCGTTGACGCTCTGCTGAATCTTTCGGTCATTGACGCGGGCGTTGAGCCGTGCCATTGCCAGGGCGGCTGCCAGGTGCTCGCGTATCGGGGCGGGCTCCTCGCCCGTGCGATACGCGCCGCTGCGGGCCTGGTGGCGGATCAGGTATTGGGCCACCGCCACGGCGCGATCGGCGCCGGTTGCTGAATCGGCGGCCTCCGGCAGTTTGCCGCGGAATAATTCCTTCGCGCGCTGACCGGGCAAGGCCACGAAATGCCGCGTGTGGAATATGGACCACTGCGATGGCTTGGCCAGCGATGAGCGGTCCATCGGCAACTGCATCAGGCAGGCGCTGCGCATCTGCTGCAGGTCCATCCCTGACTCGTGCGCTTCCGACGGCAGCACTCGGGCGATCTTGCCCGCGCGCTCCAGTTGCAGACCGCTGCGCCCGCATACGACGTGGGACAGTTCTTCGTCCGTCGCCGTTTTGCCGGTGAGCATCATCTCAACTTCCACTGTCAGGCCCGCCAGCACCTCCGGCGTGACGCGGTCGGGCAGCTTTTCGCTGCGGATCGCCGCTATGGCCGCAGCGGCCACGCTCAACGGAAGGCTGTCTTTCTCCATGATCACGCGAGAGACAATGTTGCCGCCGCTGCGCAGCGTGACTGCCGCCCTCAGGGTGTGCGGCGGCGGGGGCGTCCACGATGCCGGGACTGGCACCTGCTCCGGTGAAATACGATGCGCAGCGTATTCCTTCATGGCTCTGCGGGCGAAATCAACCAGATCGGCGCCGCCGTCCTGCGCAACCTGCGGCGCCGCAGGCGGCAAGGCGCCAGCTATTGACAGCACGATCAGACTCGCACAGGGCAGAAAGGTCATGCAATCTTTATAGACTGCCGCCGCTGAACAGTAAAGAAGACTGGCAACTTTTTGATCTGGAAGGGGGAAAAAATGAAAAATGCACTCCAAGAGGCATGCTCCTATGCTTAACATACTTTTAGATAATGACTTGTATTGATTCAGGCTCAATTGTCCTTTGCCGGTGAGCGACAACAGGCCGCTCAGGCAAGTTTGTGCATAAAAGCATTAGTATCAAGCGAATATGAACCTAGAATGTGGTGGAACGGTTCCTGTGCCGGCGGCGGCAGGCTTTGACGATGCAGCACTATTGGCGGCGCGAAGTTCGTTTTTAGTTGCATAACCTTCAGGGATTCTTACACTTTGCTCAATTGCAGTGTTGAGAAGGGAATCGCCGGCTTCTTTCGCCCTTGCGGGACGCAAGGAGACCCTTAATGCCTACTATCACCTATGATGATGGCAGTTTCCTGCTGGACAACCAGCGGTTGTGGTTGGTCAGCGGGTCGATTGATTACTTCCGCACGCCAGCAGCACTGTGGCCCGACCGCCTGCTCAAGGCCAAGCGTGCGGGGCTCAACTGCATCTGCACGTACGTGCCTTGGAACTTCCACGAGCCGTTTGAAGGCAAATGGGAGACCTCAGGCGATCACGACGTGTATGCCTTCGTCCGCGCCGCGGGCGAGTTGGGTCTGTACGTGATCCTGAGGCCGGGGCCTTACATCGGCGGGCAGTGGGACTTCGGCGGCCTGCCGGCCTGGCTGCTGGCCAAACCTGGCTTGGCGCTGCGGGCCAATAATGCCACGTTCCTACACTACTTCGACAAGTACTTCCGCAAGATGCTCCCGCGCCTGGCCGAGCAGCAAGTGACGCGCGGCGGCAATATCATCCTGGTGCAGAGCGAGAATGAATACACACTGCGCACCATGCCCGATCGGCTGCAGTACCTCGAGTTCGTCAGCCAGTTGCTGCGGCGCAGCGGCTTTGAAGTGCCAATCATCACCTGCAACGACCTGACCGAGCCTGCCGTGCCCGAGGCCATCGAGACCGTGCGCGGGTGGGACCATGTCGTCCAGAATCTCAAGCGATTGCGATCGCGCCAGGGCGGGGCGCCGCTTCTGGTGGGTGAGCTTTGGGCCGGCCATTACGATCAGTGGAGCGGGCAGCATACCCGCCGCGGCGCCGCCGACGTGGCCCGCAAGGCCATGGAAGTCCTCGGCTGCGGGGCCCAATTTAATTACTATCCCTGGCACGGCGGTACGAATTTCGCCTTCAAGGCCGGCGCCCCCGGCGACGGGCCCGACTGCTTCCAGACCACCAGCTTCGATTTTGACGCTCCGCTGTCCGAGGGCGGCGGGCTGACACAGAAATACTACACTACGCGACTTGTGAATCTGCTGGCACATCACATGGGCGCGTTCCTGGCCGCCTCGTACGCCCAGGAGGCCCGCGTCAACATACACGATTCCTCGACCGTGCTGAATGTCAGTGGTTCGCGCGGCCGGTGGGCGGTGGTGACCAACAACGGTCGCCAGGACATCAGGCAGGCCGCCGTCTCATTGCCCGACGGAACCGATATCAACGTTTCGCTGGAACCGCTGGGCGCCATGGCCGTGCCGCTGGGCCTGCAACTGACCGAGCAGGTCAAGCTCGACTGGTCTAACGTCACGCCTCTGGGATTCTTCCGCCACAAGGTACTGGTCGTCCACGGCCCGGCCGGCTGGCCGGCCCGCATCAGCCTCAACGGCGCAGTGATCGCGGCCGTCATCGGCAGCGACGACGAGCCGGTGATGATCGAGGCCCACGGGCTGACGATCGTGCTGGTCAACAGCTCGCTGGCGATGCGCACGTGGGTGCTGGACGAGACGCTGGTTCTCGGTCCCGATTTCGTCGGCATCGAGCCCACCGACGTGGTCTTCAATCACGCCGCCCCGCAATATGCGATGATCGCTTTCGACGGGAAGCTCACGCACAAGAAGATCAAGCCGACCGCGCCGGCGGCCGTCAAGCCCATCAAGCTCGGGTCGTGGAACCGCACCGGCGTCAGCAAAGAGCCCCTGGGCGATAACGCGCTGGAATGGCTCAAGATCGACCGCCCGCGCGACGTCGACTTCCTGGGCGTCCATGATGGGTACATCTGGTATCGCCTGGAGACGATCGAGGACAAGCCGCTCAAGCGGCAACTGTTCCTGCCCGAGTGCGAAGACCGCGCCACGCTCTACCTCAACGGCAAGCGTCTGGGCGTCTGGGGCCGCGGCGACGGCGCCGTGCGAACGCCCATCAATGCCGACTTTCGCAAGGGCGCCAACACGCTGACGATGCTGGTAGATAATCTCGGACGAGCCAGCACCGGGCACAAGTTAGGCCAGCGCAAAGGCCTGGCGAATCACGTGTACGACGCCCGGCCGCTGCAGCGGGGCAAGTTCAAGCTCAAGAGCGTTGAGAGCTTCCCCAAGCGCGTCGTGCCGCGGCATTTGCTGTTCATGATCGACGATCTTCAGGGCGTGCCGGTCTGGGAAGCGCAGCTCGTGATCACGCTGAACAAGGTCGCGCCGATCCACATGACGTTTGAAAATCTGCCGCATCACATGGCGATTTTGTGCAACGAGCGCACGGTGGCGTTCCTGCCCTGCCAGGGCAGCGGGTTTGGCGACGCGACGCTCGGGGCCGAACTCAAGAAGGGCAAGAACGTCCTGAAGGTTCTGGTCTGGGGTGACGTCGATTCCAAGTTGCTGGACAACATCAAGATGTACAACCTGCTCGAGCCGGTGACGGCGCAGGGGCGGTTGTCGTGCCGCGCCTGGCAGATGCCCGCTGATGCCTCCGGTGTCCTGGGTGGCGACCGTCCAGCCTGGTACAAGGCCGAATTCAAGTACGCCCCGGCTTCGCAGGCGCTGTTCCTGCGCATCTCCGGGCCAGGCAAGGGACAGATCTTCCTTAACGGCCACAATGTCGGGCGGTACTGGTCGGTAGGGCCGCAGGAACTGTACTATCTGCCGGAGTGCTGGCTGCGGGAAGACAACGACGTGACGTTGTTCGTTGAAGACGGCCACAGGCCCACAGGGTGCAGCCTGGAGTTCAGCGCGACAGGCCCGTACGGCCCGCGATGATCGCCGGGAAATTTGCTTGAACGCATGAAGTCTTTTAGCTACGATTACTTGCGCGGGGGGAACATGGTCAGAAGGGAACTACTGTGCATACGGTGACCAAAAAAGAACTTGTTGATCGCATTGCCGACAAGACTGATCAGAAGCGCGTGCTGGTGAAAGAGATCGTGCAGGTCTTCCTCGATGAGGTCATCAATGAACTCGGCGGCGGCAACCGTCTCGAGTTCCGCGACTTCGGCGTTTTTGAGATCAAGCAGCGCGCCGCCCGGACCGCCCAGAATCCCAAGACTCTTGAACGAGTCCACGTCGCCGCCAAGAGAACCGTCAAGTTCAAGATGGGCCGCGTCATGAAGGAAAAGATGCAACCCAACCAGAGTGGTGCATAGATCCCTTCTTGCCGTGTCGCGAATTGCTTCCCCGTCGGATGATCCAGCCCATGCTGACGATAGCGTAACGGTAGGGGTGGGATTCGAACCCACGGTGCCTTTCGGCACACCGGTTTTCAAGACCGGCTCCTTCGGCCACTCGGACACCCTACCTGATGCAGCCTGCACAGAGGAGTGTCGGTTATTTTCCCGATGAATTCCATTGTTTTCGTATTCATTGCATGCCTGTGCATTGGATCCGGGAAAAGACCCCAAGTTCGCCCCAAGTCCGACCTTCCGCCCCAAGATCCGCCCCAAGTTTTTTCCGCTGCCCTTTGTTGCCACGTTGAACGCGGCGGCTGGGCGGCTGGTGTTCTATAATTGTTGTCGACGTGAGAGTGGCGCAACTAACCAAAGTGGGGATCTGCCCGGGCGGCCACACGACTCGTGGGGAGAGAGGAGTATTTTCATGGCCATTGAACTGCAGCGCGTCGCGGATTTGGGGGCCCAGTTCAGGGTGGACAGCATTCGATGCACAACTGCGGCTGGATCGGGTCACCCGACGTCCTCCATGTCGGCCGCCGATCTGATGGCAGTCCTTTTGGCGAAATACCTCATGTATGACTGGGATCGCCCCGATAGCCCCACAAACGACCGTCTCATTTTCTCAAAGGGACACGCCAGCCCTTTGCTCTACTCGATGTATAAGGCCGCCGGCGTCATCACCGACGAAGAGTTGCTGACTCTACGTAGGTTTGGCAGCCGTCTAGAAGGTCATCCCAAGCCGTTACAGAGCGAAGAAGGCGGTAGCATGCCTCAGGGCTTGCCCTGGGTGGATGTGGCCACCGGTTCCCTGGGGCAAGGCCTGCCGATCGGGATTGGACTGGCTCTCAGCGGCAAGTGTATCGACCGACTGCCGTTTCATGTCTGGGTGTTGCTGGGTGACAGCGAAATGGCCGAAGGCTCCATCTGGGAAGCATTCGACAAGGCCAGCCACTACCAGTTGAACAACCTGGTCGCGATTCTTGACATGAATCGTTTGGGCCAGCGGGGACCGACCGATCTGGGGTGGGATGCCCGGACATACGCGGCTCGTGCACGTGCCTTCGGGTGGCATGCGATTGAAATCGACGGCCACGATCTGAGGGCCATTGATGCGGCCTATCGGCAAGCCTTGGAGCAGGCCAGCAAGCCCACCTGCATCGTGGCGAAGACCGTGAAGGGCTCAGGCGTCTCTCTGGTGGCAAACAAGGAGGGGTGGCATGGCAAGGCCCTTCGTGCGGACGAGGCCAGGACAGCGATCGAAGAACTCGGCGGCGAACGCCACGTCACGGTGCCTGTTCAGAAGCCCGCGGACGCGCATTCCTTCACGCGGCCGGCAGCCCAGCCTTTGAAATTACCCGTTTATGATGTCGGATCCGCAGAAGCCACGCGCATGGCGTTTGGCGATGCGCTTATGGCCGTCGGCGCATTGCGACCGGAGGTCGTTGTGCTCGATGGCGAAGTCTCCAATTCGACCTTCACCGACAAGTTCGGCAAAGCCTATCCTAGTCGGTTTTTCGAGATGTACATTGCGGAACAGCAACTCGTTTGTGCCGCCATCGGCCTGAGTGTTCTGGGGAAAATCCCTTTTGCCGCGACCTTCGCTGCCTTCTTCACACGGGGCTTCGACCAGATCAGGATGGCCGCCATATCCGGCGTCAAGCTTTGCCTGTGCGGGTCGCATGCCGGTGTCAGCATCGGCGAGGATGGCCCGTCTCAGATGGCACTTGAAGACATGGCCATGATGCGGGCCGTTCATGGCAGTACCGTGCTGTACCCATGCGATGCCAACCAAACGGCGCACCTGGTGAGCACGATGGCCGGCCTGCCGGGAATCTCCTATCTGCGTACGACTCGCGCAAAGACACCCGTCATCTATCCCTCAGGTGAAACATTCCCCATCGGAGGAAGCAAGGTCGTGCGCCATTCGGACAAAGATCAGGTGGCGGTCATCGCTGCAGGAATCACCTTGCATGAGAGCCTGCTCGCATACGAGCAGCTCAAACTGGATGGCATTGCTATACGAGTCATTGATGCCTATTCGGTCAAACCGATAGACAGAGAGGTTCTGCATGAAGCCGCCGAGGTCACGGGAGGCAGGCTCGTGGTGGTGGAAGACCACTGGGCCGAGGGTGGACTCGGTGACGCCGTTCTGGATGCCTTCGCAGGGGCGGGAGAGAAGGCTCCTGCGACAATCAAACTAGCGGTGCGTTCCATGCCGACCTCTGGCACCCCTGCAAAACTCCTCAGCGCCGCCGGAATTGATGCTGAGCACGTTGTCCAAGCTGTTAAGACGTGTTGCTGATGGTAGGTATCGTGGCGTTCCGATCCCGGACGAGGTTCTTCTCGTGTACACCGGCCACTTGGCTTGGCTAGGCAGGTTGAGTTTGGCCGGCATGATGATTGTTGGCGCATCAGCAAGCATGTGCGGCATTACCAGGCTGCGATGCGCGAACGGCGATGCGCCTAGAATACGCTAGACTATTGGAGCCCTACCATGGCGCATAAGGCAACCGAAATCCTCAAGCATGAGCACGATGTGATCCTGATGGTCGTGCAGGCAGTGCAGAGACAGATCGAGGGTACTGCCGAAGGCCAGGTTCCGGATTGGCGGCGTCTGGCGGAGATACTGGAGTTCTTCGCGGCCTTTGTTGATCGTTGCCATCACAGAAAGGAGGAAAAGTGCCTTTTTCCTCAGCTCTGCCAGCATGGCATGCACTGCACAGAAGAGCCGATTGCAGTTCTGCTGGACGAACATCAGCAAGGCCGCCAGTACCTTGCGACGCTTCGGGATGCCATCGTGGTGATCCGAAGATCACTTCTGGAGTATTCTAAGCTGCTTCATCGCCACATTGAAAAGGAGAACACCGAGGTCTTTCCGGTAGCCGACCAGTTGGTCTCTGAGGAGGAGGACCGAGAACTCGAACGGAGATTCGACCAGATCGAGCAGCAGGAGATCGGCCCCGGCGTGCATGAGCGATACCACCAAATGGCCCACGAATTGGCGGAACAGTTACAGGGCGTGCCACCAAGATGATCCATCTGCCCTGGACAGAACGAGGATTCCGACATGAACTCGCTTGATGCCATCGACGTCCTGGAAGCCGAGCATCGAACCATCCTGAAAGTCGTGGGAACGATGGCCGTTCTGGCGGATGTCGTTCAGAGCGGCCAGGACAAGTGCCAGACGATTGGTGAGGTGCTGGAATTCCTTCAAACGTACGTGGGCCAATGCCATCATGTCAAAGAAGAACAGCACCTGTTCCCGGCGTTGACGGCCAAGGGTGTGCCGGCCCAGGGCTGTCCCATCGGTGCGCTGGTCCACGAGCACCAGAAACTCCATGCCCTGATGGACGACCTGGCGAGATCGGCGCAGATGGCCGGGCAGTCCGATCCTGCTGCCGAACATCGCCTGAGGGAGCTGGCGGAGATGTATCCGGGACACATCTGGAAAGAGGATTATCTCCTGTTTCCGATGAGCAGGAAGGTGCTCCTGCAAGACGATTTGGAGGCCCTGAATGTGCACTTCTCCCAGGCAGATAGACAGATCGGCTTGGAGACCCGCAGACGACTGGAGGGTCTCGCCCAGAGGCTGTATGAGGAATGCCTGATCTCTGCCACATGACCGGCCTCCGCTCGGCACCCTTATTCGCCAACACGTCCATCGCGGCGGAGGCGGCGGAGCAGTTCACCGCAGCAAGCCACGATGAGGATGCCCATGACCAGCCCGCCCGCGTCGTGCCAACTGATTTGGAACACCCCCAGGGCGATGATCAACGTGGTGGCGGCCGCGGGGGGATGGTAGCACCGCAGGAGCGTGTGACCGAGCATGGTTGCGCCCACCGAGACAGCCGCGGCCCACATGCGAGGCGGCGTTACATAGTCGCTTACGTGCACCAGCGGCGGCAGGTGGGCGGCGAAAATCCAGACGGCAAGATAACCGGCGGCGATGCCAATGGAGTGGCCAACCAGCGTGCTGTAGAGGCCCGACGACCGATCGTTCGGTCGGCAGGCCTGCATGAAGGCGGTGGGGCCCAGGCTCGGAAACATCCATGGCTGATGAAAGACGTAGCCCATGCCTCCCGCGATCAGCATCAGTGCGCCGGTGACCAGCGGCATCCAAACGAGGTCGGGGATGCCCAACGCGGTGCCCGCCAAACCACGGTTCTTTGGCATGCCGAGCCCTTTCTCAAAAGTATAGCCATCGGCAGCCCTACAATAGAAAGGAGCTTGGCTTTGTCACCATGGTACTCCAACTCCAATCCGTGCCACCCTTCCGCCTCGACTTGACCGTGTGGGCACTGCGGCGCGACTATCGCAACCGGATCGATCGCTGGAATGGCCGAGAGTATCGCCGCGTCCTGCTGCTGGGCGACACACCGGTGGAGACATTGGTGACGCAGACCGCCCCGCCCGAGCGGCCGCAACTGGCCGTGGAGTTTGTCGCCAGCCGCCCCGGGCCACGTCAGCAGCAGCAGGCGGCGCAGATGTTGACGCATCTTTTGGGGCTGGATCTCGACCTCGGCGGGTTTCATCAGTTCGCGGCCGGTCAGCAAAGGCTGGGCGTTCTGGCGAGGCGATTCCAGGGGCTGCGTCCGCCATGTTTCCTGAGTGTCTGGGAGGCTCTGGTCAACGCCGTGTCGTGCCAACAGTTGTCGCTGACAGTTGGCATCCTCCTGATGAACCTCCTAGCCGAGCGGTTCGGCCCGGCTTCTCACGCCGGTTCCCACGCGTTCCCGCGTCCAGCCGACCTGGGTGGTGCCGACATCGCGGACCTGCAAGCCATGGGCTATAGCCGAAACAAGGCGGGGACGATCCTCGAACTGGCTCAGGCGGTCGCGGAGGGTCGGCTCGATCTGGAGGCCGTCCACGCGCTCGATGACGAGACGGCCGTCGATTATCTCACTCGCCTCAAAGGGATCGGCCGGTGGTCAGCTCAGTACGTTCTTTTGCGGGGGCTGCGGCGGCTGAACGTGTTTCCTGCCGACGACGTGGGCTTCCAGAACAAGTTGGCCAAGTGGCTGCACCTTGACGAGCGCCTCAATTACGAAGGTGTGCATCGCGTGATCAAACGTTGGCGGACGTACGGCGGCATCATCTACTATTTCATGCTCCTGAACCACCTCCAGGAACAGGGCCATCTGAAGGCCTGTCCGGCTACCGGAGACGCGACTGTCGCCTGATGGCTGCGCACAAGACCCGCGTAGAATGGAATGGATAGGGAGCGCGAGACATGATGACGCTGCATATGAAAGCCGGCAGCCCGGCCTGTGAACGGCTGGAGAGACGCTTAGCGGAGAGGGCTTGGGCTTATCAGGTCGTCATGCATGATACGGAATCGGGCCAAGGCCCTCCGCTCCACGCTCCAATGACCCCAACGCAATGATCAGCGTGGTGGCGGCGGCCCCAAGCTCGGCACCATAAGCTATTCTTGGAGTCTCTTTTGTGAGCCAATAGAGCCGGGCTGATCGGCCTAACGAGCCTGTCCCGTGCCCGTGATAGCGGCGAGCCTGTCCAAGTGCTTCAGGCACTCTTCCCGGCCCATAACCAGCGCGCCAGCCATCGTGTCCCACAGGGCTGGGGTCTTCGCGCTGCCAAACAGCTTGACCATCACCTGGTCTTTCTCCGGGTGTTTTTCGGGTGCATTGACGGCGATGAAATCGATGGCCAGCTCGGTCAAACGCTGCCGCACCGGCTGTGAACTCTCACACCCCTCGAACTGGAACAAGATGATCATGGCCTGCCTCCTTCCTTTCTGTGGCACATTCTAGCTGGCGTGGGAAGGCGGAGGTTACCGATCCCGTCGGCCAAGCGGGCCATCGAGTGGAGGAATGACTCCTGTGTCTCGCGCAAGATGATAGGTATGACTAGCATGGTCGTGTATTAGCGTGTCGAGTAGCCCCATGCCGGATACCATTGGCTTGTCAGATCGTGTTTGCCGACAGACGACTCAGATGCGGCCAGTGGTCGACTCGGAACGGTGTCTCTGCGACATCAACCAAGTGCGAACGGCCGCTATCACCAACGGAACGACTCCCAGCACGATGAAGATAATGTCTGCGGGTAGGCGGGCCCACTCCAGGCGACTCATGAGAGGCGAGTTTAGGAAGGCGGCGCTACGGCCATGCCAATAACCGTTCAGGATCACATCGTAGAGTTGCAGCACGCCTGTGGGGAACAGGCTCAGAACTATCATCAGCCCTAGCCCGATGTTAAGGCCCCAGAATGATACCTTGACATATTTTTGAGTGCGGACCCAGTCTGCCTCGGCGGACATCTGCCGTAGCGCGAAAACCAGGAACGCAATCCCCAACATTCCAAATACGCCCATCATCGCTCCGTGGGCGTGGTTGGCGGTAAGGTTAGTTCCGGCCTGATAGTAGCTGATCACGGGCAAATTGATCAGGAATCCGAAGATACCCGCGCCGATGAAGTTCCACACGCCGACGGCGATCAGGAAGTAGAAGGTCCACTTGTGCGGCATGTTCACCGGTTGACCGCATTCATCGCAGCGGCTGCGAGTCAGGCGGACAAACGCCGAGGCATCCAGCGTCAGCAGGATCAGGGGCACCACCTCCATGGCCGAGAAAGTCGCCGACAGCGCCATCGATACCGTGCTCTGGCCGGTCCAGTACCAGTGGTGCCCGGTGCCCAGTATGCCGCTGCCTAGGAACAGGATCGCATCCAGGTAGATCACGCGAGTGGCGGTTCGGCGGCTAACCATGTCCATCTTATAGAAGAGCACGGCGACCATCACCGTCGCAAACAACTCGAAGAATCCTTCCACCCACAGGTGGATGATCCAGAATCGCCAGGTATCCACCACAGTGAAGTTCGTCTTGCCCGTGAAGAACAGGGCAGGGAGGTAGAAGATGGGGATCGTAAAAGCCGTCAACAGGAACAAGGCCGACAGTTCTCGGTGCTCCTTTCGCCGCCAGGATGGCTGGAGCGCACGGACCAGGAACATCGCCCAGATCAGTAGCGCCGCCACCAACGCCCACTGCCAGAACCGCCCCAACTGGAGATACTCCCAGCCCTGATTGCCGAACCAGTACCACCACTTGCCAACCACCTGCCGCACGCCCAGAACGTCGCCCACGAGCGTGCCAGTCACGATGACCAGGAGCAGAATGAACAGAACGTTGAGCGTCTTGACCTGACCGCGAGGCTCAGTCCCCCCCAGGGCGGATGCCAGAAAGGCTCCGCCGGCGACGAACGCCGTCGCGATCCAGAAGATCGCCAGTTGCAGGTGCAGGCTCCGCAGAATGTTGCTGGGGAATATCGCCGCCAAGTCCAGCCCGTAGAAGCCTTCCGGTTGGGCACGGAAATGCGCGACTCCGCCCCCCACCAGCACTTGGCCCAGAAACATCAGGGCGACGGCCAGGAAGAACTTGAGGGTCGCCCGCTGGCTGGGGCTGGCTACACCGGGCAGCAGACTGGGATGGATGTGCGCCTGCCGGTCCTTGGCGCGCCAGCCCAGGTAGTCGAACTTCCCGAAGGCCAGCAGCACGGCCGCCGTGCCGGCCAAAAGCGTGATCAGGCTCAGTCCGCTCCAGAGGATCGCGGCCGACGAGGGGCCGTTGCCAATCGCCGGTTCGTAGGGGAAGTTGTTCGTATAGGAGTAGGATCGGCCAGGGACACGCGCGACGGTCGCCCAAGCCGACCAGGCGAAGAACGCCGTCAGTTGCCGCAGTTCTTCAGGATCACTGATCATCGCCCTGGGTAGGCCGCGGTTCTGGGCGGCATTGGTGAAATAGGCCCGCCACTGTTCGAGTTGCCTAATGTAGGAATCTGCCTCCGGCTGCGTGAAGGCCAAAACGCCCGAGGCAGGGTTATAGCGGTTTTCGGCCAGCAAGGCGCCGACTTCAGCCGTCAACTCTCCATTTCGAGCGGCCGGCGAGTCAGCAGGCCGTCGTTGTGAGAGCCAGGCCTTCGCGTCCATGGCTAGTTGGTGAAGATAAGAGGCAGTGAAGTCTGGCCCTAGATAGGCGCCGTGACCCCACAGCGTGCCGTTGTCCATCAGGTCGTAGCGAAGAAAGATCTGCTGGCCGGCAACGATGTCGGCACCAGTGAAGACGACCGTGCCGGCCGGGCCAACCACCTTCTCGGGAACGGGCGGCTTGATGGAGTAGGCGTTGGCGGCGATCCAGCCTAGGGCGACGAACTCCGCAATCACGATGCCTAGAGCCGCGTACCGCCAGCCCGGCCGCAGATTGCCAGACGGGATTAAGCCGCCTTCGATCAAGAGCGTTGTTTCCCCTTCAGAACTATTTTTTCTTCTTCACTGGCTTGCAGGTGCATTTGTCTGATGGCTTCTGGCAGCCCGAGCAGACCTTGTCCTTGATCTCTCGCCCGCATTTGACGCAGGGCTCACAGCCACAAGTTTGGCACATGACGAGCTCCTTTCAGTCTAGCAACAAGCATAAGTATAGGCGCGAGGCTCTTTCGTAGCTCCGCCAATTCGTGCGTTAACTCAACATAAAGTCGGTCTTCCATCGATGGCCTCCCGCCGGCTCGTCGCCTGGCGAGATCCGGTCGCCAACTCGTCAGCCCAAAGCATATGCTTCACCGATCGCTCAAAATTGATGCTTGGCCATCCGCGTATAATTCCAGAACGATGCCGCACAGAAGGTGGCGTCAGAAGGAGTAGGCATGGCTGCTGCCACAAGGACCAGAGTGACAATCATCGCAAAGCGGATCTATGAGGCCCCCTCAAGCAAGGACGGCTTTCGCGTCTTGGTCGACCGGCTTTGGCCGCGAGGCTTCACGAAGGCTCGCGCCAAGATCGACCTGTGGATGAAGGACCTTGGGCCGAGCGATGAACTGCGCCACTGGTTTGGGCATGATCCGGCCAAGTGGCCCGAATTCAAGCGGCGCTACTGGTCTGAGCTAAAACGCAAAGGCCATTTGATTGAGCGGTTGCTCTCCTCGACCGAGAAAGCTGCGATCACACTCGTCTACAGCGCGAAGGACGAAGAGCATAACCAGGCGGTGATCTTGAAACACTTTCTGGAGCGGATGCTGGGCTGAAGCAGCTCTTGAGGCCACCATCATGGCGGTGCCACGTGTGGTAGTGGTCGGCGGCGGATTCGGGGGACTTCAGGCTGTTCTCGGCCTCAAACACGCGGCGGTCCAGGTCACTTTGATCGACCGGCGTAACCATTATCTTTTTCAGCCTCTGCTCTACCAGGTGGCCACCGGGAGGCCTGTCGCCGGCGAACATCTCGGCCCCGCAACCGGGTCTTCTCCGCTTTTGAATCGGCCGAGCGCGAGACATGGGCATCGACGAAACCGGCTGGGCCTCTTTCGGTATGCTTCACTCTGCGACTCTCTCCTGTGGACCCCTTTGTCGGGGTTCTAACGGCCGGCGCCGGCCACACCTGCCAGGGGTTAGTGATCGAGACGATCGCGCTTGCCGAGACGGCAATTGCAGCTATACTTCGATGCCATGTCCAGAGAGAAGCATAGATCGCGGCCGAGGTTCCATGTATCCCCGCTGATACTGCTTTCCAGCCTGGTGGTGTTGTTGGCGCTGGAGGCGACCCTGGGCGGAGGGGCGTTCGTCGGCCTCCTTCTCGAAGGAGCCTTGACGTTCGTGGTGCTGGCTTCGGCACTGGTCATCCGCGCGCAGGCGAGGTTCCTGCGCATCCTGCTGGCGCTGGGAGTGCCTACAGTAATCGTGGGCTGGATGGTGCGGTTGGGTTTCGCGCCGATGTGGCTGGTCGACGTGCGCGATGGGCTGTTCGCCGGCTTGCTGCTGGTTGTGGTGGCCTCTATGGTCGGCTCGCTGTTCCGTGCCCGGCGGATCACGGAAGGCACGCTCATCCAGGCGGCGTCGATGTACCTGTTGCTGGGGATTGCCTTCGCGGCCGCATATGCCATCATCGCCCGAGCGATTCCCGGAGCATTCCGGGCCGGCGCGGGCGTGTTCCAGATTCCGCCAGTCGGCAGAGCGAGCCTGACGGAGATGCTCTATTTCAGCTTCGCCACATTTACCACCCTCGGCTATGGAGACATAACGCCGGCGGTGCCGTTGACCAGAGCTGTCGCTGTGATCGAAGCCACGGTGGGCCCGCTCTACCTGGCGATCGTCATTGCCCGGCTGGTGGCGGTCTTCACGGTTCAGCGGGAGTCGGAGGATCGCCCCGGGCAGAACGACAAGCGCGACCGCTAGCGGGAATGCTTGTCCACATTTGGAGAATCGCACGCGACGCCACGACAAATTCCAACTGAGGATAGAGAATAATGACGGAACTGGAGAACTTTCGGGCGATCGTGGAGCATCGCCGGCCCGAGTGGATTCCCTTCGGCATGGGCTTCACGCCGGACCTTGCGCGGCGGGTGGTCGAGCATATCGGCACCGACGACATCGCCGGGCATTACGGCATGTGGCGGCCCGCGTGGGTCGGTCCCAAGGTGGTCGGGCAGCCGCCAAAGCTCGATTTCAGCCGATACTGGCAGGGCGAGGACTTGCCCGAGGGCACGCAGATCAACGGCCTGGGCGTTGCCGAAGTGCCGGCACAGTTCTACCACTTCACGGGGTACATCTCCCCGCTGCGCAACGCCACGAGCCTGGCCGAGATCGAGGACTATCCGGTGCAGGACCCGGCGGTCTATGACTGGCAGCCGGCCGTCGCCGAGGTGGCAGCGGCGCATGCCGCTGGACGTAGCGTGATGATCTTTGTCGGGCACATGTACGAGAACGCTTGGCAGGCGCGCGGGTACGAGCAGTTCCTGATGGACACGATCGAGCGTCCGGCCTGGGCCGAGTGTCTGCTGGACAAGTTCTTCCGGCAGAACTATCACACCGCCATCGGCGCCGCCCGGGCGGGCGTGGATTACATCTACTGCGGCGACGACGTGGCCAGCCAGAAGGCCATGATGTTCTCGAAGGACACCTGGCGGACGCTGATCCTGAGCCGCTGGCGCCGCTGCTGGCAGGCGATCAAGGAGATCGACCCGCGCTGCGCGATCGGGTACCACACCGACGGCAACTGCACCGACATCGTCGGCGAGATGCTCGACGCGGGGCTGGACTTCCTCAACCCGGTGCAGCCGGAGTGCGTGGACGCCGACGAACTCAAGGCCCGCTTCGGCGAGCGGCTGGGGCTGCACGGGTGCATCGGCACGCAGTCGACGATGCCCTTCGGCACGGCCGACGACGTGCGGGCGCGCGTGCGGGAATGCGTCGAGAAATACGGCCAGCGCGGCGGGCTGATCCTGTCCCCGACGCACGTGCTGGAACCGGAAGTGCCGCTGGCCAACATCGACGCGCTGGCCGAGGCGTGCCGCCAGTACGGAACATTGAGTTCGTAGCCGCCGCCTCGCCTCGCAAGGGGTGCGGTTCGACCGCGCCTGCAGGAGACCCCATGGCCGAGAGCTATGAAACGCACGCGAAAGGCATTCGCATCCTGCCGGGGATGTGGAGGCCGCACTATGCCTGGGAACATATCGCGTGGGTAAGCCCGCCGTGGCCGTCGCAGGAATATCTCTGGCTTGACTTCCCCGAGGCGGTCTTTACCGACCACGGGCTTTTGTACCTCAGCCACGTCAACCCTCCCGCGTTTGTCGTGCCGTACGAGTTGCCGGCAGTGGCGTGGCGGAAGGCCGAAGGCGGCATTGAGTTTGATCGCGAGTTGCCCATCGGACTGAGCGTCGGCGGAAGGCTTACCCTGGCGGCGCCCGGCGTCGTGGCGATGACGCTGACCTTCGACAATCGCGGCGGGGAGAGGATCGGCGGCATCAAGCTCCAGACGTGCGCCTTTCTCAAGGCGATCAAGGAGTTCTCCGAGCACACGATGGCCAACAAGTTCGTCCACGCGACCGGCAAGGGCTGGATGCCCTGGGAAGCGGCACAGAAGCTTCCCGGCGGCGCCGGCGGGGTGATGGTCGGCTGGCACAGCGGCCCGGACGTGCTGGATATGCCGCTGATCGTCACCCGGTCATCACAGGAACCGCGGCGGCTGGTGGCGATGACGTGGTTCGAGCACACCGAGTCGGTGACAGGCAACCCCGGCCATCCGTGCATGCACGCCGATCCGAACGTGCCCGACCTCGCTCCCGGCGCCAAGGCCGTGCTGCATGGCGAACTGATGTTCTTCGAGGGCACGCTCGATGCCTTCGAGGATTTCTTCAAAGCCCGGCAGTGGGCGGGGTCCGGCGGGCGGTAGACCCTGCCAGTGGCGGCATGGGGTCACCGTTGGCAGGCTCGTGCGGGTCTGGGTCTTGTGGGGGCGTGGGGCAAGGGAGTATCATAACACCTTTGGCGGTTGAGTCTTGTTCGCGCGTGAATCATGAAACGCTTGCCCAAACCCAGTGCAGCAATGGTGCTGGCCGTGCTGATGGCCTGCGCGTTTCTGACGGCCCTTCCGGGGCGGCGGGTCGCCGAGCCTCTGCGCAACGTGACGAGCTACCTGTTCGTTCCGCCTGGGGAAGGGGCGATGTATTTCGTCAGCTACTTCAAGGGTCGCATCACGGCGCGGGCGCCGCGTCCGATCGGGGCCGACGAGGCGCGGGCGCTCGAGGCCGAGAACACGCAGCTTCGCCAGCAGGTCTACAGCCTCGTCGAGCAGCGCGACCAGTGGTGGCGGCGGGCGACGATCATCTCGGGTCTGCGAAAGCAGTTCGGCGGGCGATTCGGTCCCAGCCAGGAGTTCCCCTACGACATCATCCCGGCGTGGGTGGCCGGGGACGAGTCGCTGCCGTATGGGAGCGGACGGTCGCTCGGCACGCGCCACTCGGTGGCGTCGCGCAAGGGCGCGCCGGTGACGTCGTGGGTGCTCAAGACCGACCGCACCAAGGCCATTGAGCCCGTTGGCAGTCCGGCCATCGCCGTCGACGTCGAGAGCAAGCACCGCTACCTGCTCCAGATCACCGGTTCGGTCCTGGTGGGGCGGCTGACGCAGACGGCCGACTTCACCGCGCGGATGCAGCTGGTAAGCGACGCGAACTTCAGCATCCAGGCGCGTATCCGCCGCCTGGTGGACCGCCAGCATCCTCGGACGGTGCGCCCCAAGGGCAGCAGCGAGTTCAAGCCGCTGACGGCCGACAACAGCCTGATCGACGTGCAGGCCACGGGCGACGGCAAGGGTTCGGTGATCGTCGAGGGGATCTGGGAGGGCGAGGACGTGCGGGCGCGGGGCTGGCTGGCCCCGGGCGAGGCGTACAGTCCCGAGTTGCCGCCGCGCCGCGGCGACCAACTGGTCACGCGCGCCGACGAGATGTTCATGCCCGCCGAGGTGCTTGTCGGCGAGGTGGTCGAGGTGACGCCCATCCCGGAGCACGGCGGGTTCGTGCGGCTTCGCGTTGAGCCGGCGGTGAACCTCGCGGCCCTGCGCGAGGTGTATATCGTCGTGCCGCGCGGGGCGACTCCGGAGGCCGCCCCATGAGATGGACGCTCTACATCGTGCTGGGCTACGGCGTGCTGCTGCTGCAGACGACGCTGGGCGGGCTGATCACGTTTCCGTCGGCCTCGCTGGGCACCATCGGTCCGGACCTGACGGCCATCCTGGCGGTGTTCATTGCCCTCAACGCCCGCACGGCGACGCTGGGGATGCTGGCGGCGTGGGGCCTGGGCCTGGGCCTGGACCTGACGACCGCCACGGCGCCGGGATGCACCACGGCCATCGGGCCCATGGCCATCGCGTACGCCCTGGCGGCGGGAGTGATCTTCCACATTCGCGAGGGATTCTACTTCGAGCGTCCGCTGCCTCAGGCGTTCCTGGCGGCGGTGTTCTGCCTGATGAGCCACCTGGCGTGGGTGACGTACCAGTCGGTGCTGGCCCGCGGGGCGGTGCTGTGGGTCTGGTACGGGCAGATGGTGCTGCAGGCGGTGCTGTTGTCGATCTACACCGGGCTTCTGGCGCCGATCGGATACCTGCTGCTGCGCAAGGTGCGCCGCTGGCTGATCCCCGTCCCCGCCGTCGCTCGCGGGCGGCGAGGAACCATCGGACACCGCTGAGACCATGTACAAATTCCGAATCAAATGCTTTATGGCGTTGGCGGGCGTCGTCTTCCTGGCCATCGTTGCGCGCCTGGTGTACCTGCAGGGGTTCAGCTCGGAAGACTACCGCGACCAGGCCGAGCAGATGCTCACCGACGTCAAGCTGCTCTCGCCGGTCCGCGGACTGATCCAGGACCGCAATGGCAAGGTGCTGGCCGACAACCTGCCCTGGTACGACCTGTGCCTGGAGTATGGGCTGCTCAGCGACGACAAGGCGTTTTACGAGAAATGGGTCAAGCGCCAGCGGGACCGGATCGTCAAGGAAGAGAAGATTCCGTCGACGCAGGCGCAGGACATCGTTCGGGGCCGCATCAAGGACACGTGGAAGCGAGTGTACGAGATCGGCCTGGCCAACAGGATGGATCGGGACGCGATCGACGCGTTGATCGAGCGGACGCGACGGCGCGTCAACGCCATTGGCGACGCGGCGCGGATCTCGCCGGTGCTGGAGCAGTACCAGGCCCACCCGGTTGTGCCGGACATGGCGGCGATGGCCGACACGCAAGGCATGATCGGCGCGACGATCGTGCCGCGGCTCAAGCGGCATTACCCGTACAATTCCGTCGCCTGCCACGTGATCGGCCTGACCGGGCAGGTCAGCGACGTCGAAATGCGGCGCCTGAATCTGCGCCGCGACCAGGCCGACGACCTGACCCGCTCGCGACACAACTACCGCGGCGGCGACAGCATCGGCAAACGCGGCGTCGAAAAGATGTGCGAGAAGGAACTCGCCGGCAGCCGCGGGTACCGCAAGTGGGACCGCCGCAGCGGCGAGGCGCTCAAGGAAGGCCAGCCCGCCGTCCAAGGCGCCAACGTCACGCTGACGCTGGACATCGAGCTTCAGCGAGAGCTGACGGACCTGCTGGGCTCCACCGGCAGCAACGGCAGCATCGCCGTCGTATCCGTCCCGACGGGGCAGGTGCTGGCGATGGTGTCGTGGCCGACGTTCGACCTCAATGAGTACGGCCGCCAGTACTCCAGGCTCATAAAGGACGACCTGAACTTTCCCCTGCACAATCGGGCGGTGACGCGGTTGTACCCGCCGGGGTCGACGCTCAAGCCGCTGTCGGGCCTGGCGGCGCTGCAACTGGGCGTGATCGCCCCCGAGACGCAGTACGAGTGCCGCGGCTACCTGATCAATCCCAGTTCGTTCCGGTGCTGGATCTGGCCGTCGGCCCACATCGGCCACGGCATGCTGGACATCGTCGGGGCCTTGCAGCATAGCTGTAACGTGTTCTTTTATCACGCCGGCGAGCTGGTCACAGCCGAGCGGCTGGTGGACTGGTATCGCCAGTGGGGCCTGGGCGAGGTTGCGGGCACGGGGCTGAGTGAGGAAAGCCGCGCCCAGTTGCCCAGTTCGGCCTGGCTGCACCAGCATCCCGGTCCGGGGGCGGCGCGCCTGATGGGCATCGGACAGGGCCCGGTGGTGGTGACGCCGATGCACGTGGCGAATTATATGGCCGCCATTGCCCGCGGGGGCGAGTTCCTCTCGCCGACGCTGGTGCTGGACCCCTCGCGCCCTCAGGTGCGGCGGCGCATCGCGGTGGACCAAAACTACATCGCCCGCGCGCAGGAGGGCATGTACCGGGTCGTCAACGACAGCGACGGCACGAGCTACGACGTCTTTCACCGCTCGGTGCTGGCGGGGCCGGACGTGGTGGTCTGCGGCAAGACCGGCACGGCAACCGTTCCGCCGCAGCGATGGCAGGGCATGAGCGTGCGCCAAGGCGACATGGCGTGGTTCGCCGGTTTCGCCCCGCGCGAGAATCCACAGATCGCCTTCGCGGTGGTGGTCGAGTACGTCACTGGCGGCGGCAGCCGCAACGCCGGCCCGCTGGCCCGCGAACTGGTGAAGTTCTGCCGCCGCCGAGGGTATGTTGGCGCCGTCGCGCCGGCGGCAAGCGATCGCTTGCAGGACGCCGGCGGGGAAGGATCCCCGCAATGACCGGGATCATCCAGCGCTACCTGCGGCTGACGATCTGGCCGATCATCCTGGCGATGATCTTGCTGATGGGCGTCGGCGTTGCGGCCATCACCGTTTCGGACCACGCTCAGCTGGCGGGCAAGCAGACGGTCTTCATGGTCGTCGGACTCGTCGCCTTTGGCGTCGCCACGCTGGTGCCGTATCAGCGGTTCGGCAAGGGTGCGTACCTGTTGTTTGGGATCACGCTGCCGCTGCTGGTGGCGCTGCTGGTCGTGCCGCGATACCTGGGCTCGGCAGGACCGCTGAGATGGCTGTTCCCATCGATCAACGGCGCGCATCGCTGGATCAACATGGGCCCGGTCATGTTCCAGCCCTCGGAACTGGCCAAGCTGTCGTTCATCCTGATGTTGGCATGGTATCTGCGCTATGGCGACCACTATCGCAAACTCTCGGGCCTGATCCCGCCGTTCATCCTGGCGATGGTCCCGATGTTCCTGATCCTCAAGGAACCGGACCTGGGCACGAGCCTGCTGCTGCTGCCGACGCTGTACTTCATGCTGTACATGGCCGGGGCGAGGCTGAGACACCTGCTGGGCATCATCGCCGTGGCGACGGTGCTGATGCTGCTGCCTTTGCCGCGCGAGCTGACGTCCGACATGCCCGCCGCCGAGGCTGTCGACCGGCGGGCGCTGCCCTATGGCAGCGTCACCGTCGGCGGGCGCGAGTACGCCGTCATGCCGGTCATGCTGGCGGCGATGGAACCGCACCAGTTGCGGCGAATCGACGGCTGGCTGCGCCAGGGCGACCCTGAAGCCGCCGGCGACGAAGGGTATCAGCTTCGCCAGTCGAAGATGATCCTGTCGGTGGGTTCGCTCTTCGGCGGCGGGGGTTGGAACGAGACCAATCAGTTCTACCGCACGCTGCCGGAGTGCGAGAGCGACTTCATCTTCGCCGTCATCGGCGGGCAGTGGGGCATCGCCGGGTGCATCGCGGTGCTGTTGCTGTACAGCCTGATCTTCATCTGCGGCATCGAGATCGCCGTGGGGACCAACGACCCGTTCGGGCGCCTGCTGGCGGTGGGGGTGGTGGGGCTGCTGCTGTCGCAGGTGGTGATCAACGTCGCCGTCGTCGTCGGGCTGATGCCCGTGACGGGGATGACGCTGCCGCTGGTCAGCTACGGCGGCACGTCGCTGGTGGTCAACTGCATCGCCATGGGGCTGCTGGTCAACGTCGGCCAGCGCCACCCGATCTCGCTGGCGCCGCGCCCCTTCGAGCATGGCGACAAACAAGGCCCCGAGGCGCCGTACGGCCCCATGAGCACTGGCGAACCGGAGCGCCGCTCCCGGAGGGGCGGATGAACCCGCCGCAGCGCATCCCATGGCCGCTGCCATGTCCGCTCGATGGCGCCCGCCGCCCGCAGTTCCGGACGCTGCGGCTCGACGACGGCTACGAGACCGGCATGCTCGTTCATTCGCCGCGCGGGTCGGCGGGCGGGCCTTGCGTGCTGTACCTGCACGGGATCCAGTCGCATCCGGGTTGGTTCGCCGGCAGCGCGGCGTTTCTGGCCGATAACGGCTGCCGCGTCTACCAGGTCGAGCGCCGCGGCAGCGGGCAGAATCGGATCGACCGCGGCCACGCCCGATCGGCCGAGCAGCTCCTGGGCGACGTCGAGACGGCCGCTTGCGAGATCCTGCGGGAGAATCCCGCCTGTCCGCTGGCGATGGCGGGGCCGAGCTGGGGTGGAAAGCTGGCGGCGGCGTACTGTCTGTGGCCGCGACGTCGCGTGGCGGTCGCGTCGCTGACGATGATCGCGCCGGGCATCGTGGCGATGGTGGACGTGCCGGCCGCGACGAAACTGGCCGTGGCGGCGTGCCTGTTTGTGGCGCCCAAGGTGCGGCTGGCGATTCCCCTGGATAACGACGAACTGTTCACCGACAACCCGGCGATGCGGGCTTACCTGCGGGCCGACCCGCTGCGGCTTTACCGTGCCAGCGCCGCGTTCATGTACGCCAGCCGCGTGCTGGACGGGATGATCGCCCACGCGGCGACCGGCG
>JAJFVE010000166.1 GCA_021371965.1 Planctomycetaceae bacterium | reverse complement strand
GAGGATCTTGTCGCAGGTGCGCACCGGAATCCCCAGGAAGCGCAACTCGGTCGTCGGCCGGCCGAATTGGCTCAGGGCTTCCTGCACCGACAACACGCCGTTGCTCTTGTTGAGCGCCTGGATGGCGAGCATTTCGGATACGGTGCGATTGGCGTAGAAGGCCGGGCGCCCCATGGCCAGATTCGGGATGCGGTACATGGCCTTGACCATGAGCTTGATCAGGTCAGCCGCGGACGACTCGGCCACGAGGTTGGTCGTGTCGATGTTGCAGATGCGCACGCAATAGCGCCAGTCCTTGACTACCAGGCCGTTGTCCCACTTGTAATGGGATTGGTACGCCTGATACGGGTTGCTGTTTGAGTCATACACCGTCAATTGGCCCTGGTCGGTCGCCTGAAGGCCGGCTTGACTGCCCTTCGGATAAGTGCAGAACACCGTCTGTTCGCCCCACACCACGAGATAGATGCTGGTGTTGACGGTGCTGGAGCCGCTACCGCTGATGACGTTCTGAGCGTTGCCGGCGCCGCTGATGGCCGAATACCGGCCAGCGAGCCCCAGGTATTGGCGCGGGTCCGTGATCGGGTTGCCATTGAACAGGGTGTTCGCCTGGGTCTGGTTCATCGCTTCGATGAACGGGGTATCTTCCGACAGGCGCCAGGCCGCACTGTTGCCGTTGAGCCGGGCTAAGTCCACGTCGACCGCGGAGTAGGCTTCGAGCATACCGCAGGACTCATCGACCTGCGCCGTGGTGCTCTTGGAGCGCGGCACGCCCTGATTGATCGCGCGCCAATAGACGGTCGGGAGTCCGGTCCGGATGGTGACGCGATGCCCGGTCGGCAAGTTGCCCTCAATGAACACGGCATCCTTGATGATTTCGTTCGTCTGGGCCAGCAGTTCGGCAACGCTCGCGATATTGCCGTTCGGGTCGAGACGCTTGGTCACATCGACCAGCGTAGGGAATTGAGCGGAGAGAGCCGCGGTCGCCATGATTTACCTCTCAGGGGTTCGGCATCGAAGAGAAGAGCCGCTGTGCGATCGAGCGGCCGTCATTGCTCGGGCCGTTGCCGCGAGCAGGAATCGTGTCGGGACCGATCGCCCGGCCCACCTTCGCCATGAAGCGAATGACATCGGGGTGTGAGCCCCATCCAAGTTCATTCAGGGTCTTCACCATCTCCGGCGTGCCAAGCGCCTCAAGCGCCGCTTTCGCGGTCGCCAGGGTCTCTGGCAGCTTGTCGCCGCCGATCTCTGGGTCAGCCGCCGCGGCTTCCTCCCAGGCTTTCACCTGAGCCGCCTGAGCCGCCGCCATGGCCGGGGCTACCCGGTCCACGATGCTTTGCGCCTGGTCTTGCGGCAGCCCAAGTTCGCGCGCCGCGGTCCCGTAGGCGTCGAGTACCGTGGGGTCCAGCGTCACGCCTTCCGGCATGGTCCACTGATAGGCTTCGGGCGCACCGGCCGGTGCCGTGGTCTCTGTCGTGGTCGACTCTGGCGCCGCGGTCTGATCGGCTGCCGCGGGCGTCTCGGCCGCGGGTGCCGTGCCGGTGTCTACTGTGGTGGTCTCGTCGCTCATCTGCGCCTCAAAAAAATGCTGCCGCCGCCCACGAGGGCGCCGGTATAGTCGTCACCATGCGGCCCGTAATGCACGCCAGCGCGCACGTCATTTGGACTGGGCCAGATCGCGCCAGACACGGGACTGTCTGCGCGCATCATCGGCAGCGTGGCAATCGGGTCTCTGCCGGGAACGGACAGGCCGGGAATCATTGTCGCCTCATCGCCTCGCCCACGATGTCTTTCCAGGCGTGCCAGGCCGCCGCCAAGGTGATGATGGTGCCGCCTACCCAAGCCAAGAATTTCAGGTGGACGTTGATCGCCCGCTTATTGGCGACGATCTCTTTCAGGTCAGCCAAGATCACGGTGATATCGGCGTGCAGTTGCGCCCCTTCGTCCAGCCGCTTGTTGATCTGTTCGATCTGCACCGCCATGGCGTCAAGGCGGTAAGCGCACAGGCCGACGGTCTCCTCAACTGACGGATGCACGCGCCTTTCGACCGGGTACCAGTCGAGCGACGCGGGCGCTTTGGGATCGGCGGGCATGATCAGGCAGGCGATTTGCGGATGACGTTGATCAGGCCGATCAGCGCCAGCGCGAGCGACAACAGGGCCGCTTGCAGGTCCGGTGCGATCTGGATACCGCACGCGGCGGCCAGCGCAATCAGGCCGCGGTAGGTCGAGTTTTCGGACAGGCGATCGATCGCCCAGGATTTGATTGCTTCGGTTTTCATTTCATTCTCCGGCGTCGATCGCCATTGCTTCCCGGAACAGATCATCCAGCGCCAGCCCCCGCGCGTCGGCGTCCAAGTCCGGCATCAGATGCGCCAGCGCCGCGTCCATAATCGGATCAGCCCGATCCCAGCGCGCGGCCCGCAGGTAGCGCACCTGGTCGACTTCGGGCAGCGCACCCATGAGCGCCAGCCAACCCTGGCGCAGACCGTGACGGGCAAGCACGGTCTCACCGGCCAGCGGCGTGCAGGACATCGCCGCGCGCTCATCGGCCAGGCGCTCAGCATCGGTGCGGGTGTCAACGGGCTCTGGCAGGGCCGCACGGCGGACGATGGGCAGGCCGTCGGTGTCGGTCTCCACGGTGGGCTCGCCCAGGCCGTAGGGTGCGGGGTCGTCGTCGACGCCGATGGCGTAGCCGCCCGCGGCGAGCA
>JAJFVE010000087.1 GCA_021371965.1 Planctomycetaceae bacterium | reverse complement strand
GGCGCTCAATTACAGCGGTTCCGACAGCTTCAACTACACCGTCAGCGATGGCAAGGGCGGCACGGCCACGGGCGCAGTTGCCATCACGGTCACGCCGGTCAACGATGCGCCGACAGCCGCGAACGACACGGCCACAACGCTCGAGGGCGAGGCCGTGACGGTCAACGTGCTGGCCAACGACACGGACGTTGACGGCGACGCGCTGAGCGTGGCCAGCTTCACGCAGGCCGCCCATGGCAGCGTCGCTGCCGGCCGCGACGGGCTGGTCTACACGCCGGTGGCCACCTACAGCGGGCAGGACAGCTTCACGTACGTCGTCTCCCACGGCAAGGGTGGCACGTCTACCGCCGCCGTGACACTGACGATCACCCCGGTAAACACCACGGGCGCGTTTCTCGAGAGCAACGGACTGGTTTCGATGGAAGCGGAGAATGCCACCGCCAACGTCGCCGGCACCGGCGCCGGCGCCAACACCGCGTGGACGCCCACGACGGCGCTGACCGGTTTCAGCGGCGCCAGCGCCATGCAGGCCGTGCCCAACGCCAAGGTGAGCCTGGGTGACAGTCTTGCCGGGGCAAGGCTGGATTACCAGATCCAGTTCAGTACGCCCGGCACGTACTATGTGTGGATCCGCACCATCGGCGCCACCGGCTCGGACGACTCGATCAACGTCGGCCTTGACGGTCAGGCCGTCACGCTGGGCAAGTGGGGGATGACGGACACGACCACGACGTGGGACTGGAACAACAGCGTCGTTGATGCCAACGGCGCCACGCGCGTGGCGGTCAACGTCGCCACGGCCGGCGTCCACACGCTTAACGTCTGGATGCGTGAAGACGGCACGGCCGTCGACAAGATCGTGCTGACCCGTGACGCCACGTACACGCCCACCGGTACGGGCCCAGCCCAGAGCGCCCGCACGGGAGTGACGGCCAACGCCAACCCGGTGGCCGCCAATGACGCCGTCAGCGCCATCTCCGGCACGCCGGTGACGGTCAACGTCCTGGCCAACGACAGCGACCCCGACGGGGACCCGCTGACCGTCACGGCCAACACGGCCGCGGCGCATGGAACGGTGGTCAAGAACAGCAACGGGACGTTCACGTACACGTCGGCGGCCGGTTACATCGGAGCCGACAGCTTCGGTTATAGCATCAGCGACGGCAAGGGCGGCACGGCCTCGGCCTTGGTGAACGTCACGGTTGCCGCAGCGGCCAACCACGCACCGGTGGCGACGGATGATGCGGCCATCGTGGGCTCGGGTTCGTCGGCGACAATCAACGTGCTGGCCAACGACACCGATGTTGACGGCGATACGCTTTCGATCAGCCAGTACACCCAGGCTGCGCACGGCACGCTGGTCAAGAACAGCAACGGGACGTTTACCTACACGCCGACGGCCAGCTACTACGGGTCCGACGGCTTTGGTTATACGGTCAGTGACGGCCACGGCGGCACCGATACAGCCGCAGTCACGCTGACGGTCACGCCGCCTGGCGGCGGCACGAGTATTCCCGGCGACGACCTGGGCGGCAGCGTGATGTACATCGACCGCGACGGCGACGGCTACGGCGTGGCCAGCTCGAAAGGCCCCGACGCCGACGACACCGACGCGACGGTGAACACGTGGGCGCAAGGCGTGGCCAAGTACGGCACGATCAACGCCTTCCTGTCGCACCTGGGCTACAACCCCACCCGCATCATTTACGTCTCGACCAGCGGCAGCAATAGCACCGGTGTCATCGGCGACATGAGTCATCCCTTCGCCAGTTGGAGCGGCATTGCCCTCAAGCCCGGCGACATGGTGATCTATCGCGGCGGGACGTACGGCGCGTTCAATGACAACAGCGTCGATGGAACGGCCAGCAACCCCATCGTGTTCATGGCCATGCCGGGCGAGAAGGTCGTCTTCAGCGCATCGAGCATCGCGATGGCCGTCGACGGCAGCAACGTGGTCTTTGACGGTTTTGTGGCGTCCGACCCCACCAAGAGCGGCACCGGGTCCGGCCTCGAGAACCACTACGGTCACAACATGACCTTCCGGAACATCGAGGCCGTGGGCTTCAAGTGGGGCTTCCACGCCGTGCAGGACCTGCAGAACATCCTGGTCGAATACAGCGTGTTCCACGACAACCCCGGCGAGCACGGCCTGTATTTCGGGTCGCGCGACCTGCCCAGTGCCAATATCACGATTCGCGACAGCCTGTTCTACCGCAACGGGCGCACGGGCATCCAGTACAACGGGCGGGTGTCGAACCTGCTCATCGAAGGCAACGTGATCCATACGAACAACCTGGCCGGGATCTCGTTCCTCGAAGGCGTGCACGACTCGATCGTGCGAGGCAACCTGATCTTCAACAACAACAAGCAGGGCATCGTCGTCAACACCTATGACGATGCGGCCTCCACCATCCTGCCGTACAATCAGTACAACCTCACCTTCGAGGACAACATCATCTGGGTTGGGCGCTATAGCTGGAACGGGAACTACCAGCCCGCGAACTTCCAGGGCATCCTGTTCAACGACACGACGTCGGCCCAGAAGTATGAGATTTACGGCTGCGTTATCCGTAACAACACGATCGTGACGTACTCGGGGCCGGCGATCGACTTCGACAGCACCCGGGCCACCAACAACACCGTGTACGGCAACACGGTGTACCGCATGAGCGGATCGAGTGGCGCCTTCCGGATCGCCGGGACCAGCTACTCCCTGAGCGGCTTTGAGGCGTACTCCTCAAAGTACTATGGCAATACGTACGCCGACCCGAACTTTGTGGACGTCTCGGTGGACTACTACCTGACGCCCGACAAGTTCGATTTCCACACGAAGTAACGTGAGCGTTCCGTCGCGTGCGGGCCTGGAGGAGGGAGGGGCCCGCACGCCGAGCTTGCGTCAAAGGGCGGCCTAGTCGGAGGCTGTCAGATCGGCCTGTGCCTATGGCACAGGCCGATCTCATTTTCCATTACCGGCTTCCCATTGGCAACTTGTGGAGCCCCCGTGGAGTGCCGCACCCCCCCCAAAAAAAAAGTGTTCAGCTATTACTTGACTTATCGACATATGTAGATATATTAGAGTAATGAGGACATTGTTATGACGACTCATATGACAAGAGACGCGGGCGCGGCTGTGGGACAACCCCAGCTCCTGCCGCGAGAGTTTCTCTGCGAGACCGCAGAGTGCCTTCGCTTGATGGCCCATCCGGTGCGGCTGGCCATCGCCGACCTGCTCTCGCAGGGCGACCTGCCCGTCTTCGAGATTGCCCAGCGGCTCGACCTGCCGCCTAACCAGGCGTGCGACCATCTGCGCCGCATGCAGCGCGTGGGGCTTTTGGCCAGTCGTCGCCGCGGCCGCACCGTGTGTTACCGCATTGCTGCCGCGCAGGTGAACCATCTGCTGGGCTGCATCCGCAAGAACCGAAGCTGCAGCGGGAAGAAGACCGGATGAATGGATGGGTGGATGATTGGAAGAATGGAAGAGTGGAAGAATGGGAGATTCTATGTCTGACATGAAACGTATCGTGATCGTGGGCGGGGTGGCCGGCGGGGCTTCGACGGCCGCTCGCGCGAGGCGGCTCAGCGAAGAGGCCCAGATCATCCTCATCGAGCGCGGCCAGTACGTCTCGTTTGCCAACTGCGGGCTGCCGTATTACCTGGGCGGGCGGATTGCCGACCGTTCGCGGCTGCTGGTGGCCACGGCGGCGGGGCTGCGCAAACGCTTCCGCATCGACGTGCGCACGCAGACGGAAGTCTTGCGCATCGACCGCGCGGCCAAGAAGGTGACGGTTCGCACGAGCGATGGCGCCGAGGCAGATGTCGAATACGACACGCTGGTGCTCTCGCCCGGCGCCGCCCCCGTGCGGCCGCCGGTGCCGGGCTTCGACCATCCGCGAGTCTTCACGCTACGGAACATGGCCGACATCGACTGCATCAAGCAGTACGTCGACGAGCACAAGCCCAAGCGCGCCGCCGTGATCGGGGCGGGCTACATTGGCCTGGAGATGACCGAGGCTTTCCGCGATCTCAAGGTCGACGTGACGCTTATCGAGTTGATGGAGCAGGTCTTCGGCCCGATCGATCCGGAGATGGCCGCCCCGCTGGCCGAGCACCTGGCGCTGCACGGGGTGGACCTGCGGCTCGGGACGGCCGTTCAGCGCGTGGACGATGACGGCGGCAAGCCTGTCCTGACGCTCTCTACCGGCGAAAAGGCCGCGTTCGATCTGGCCATCCTGGCCATCGGCGTGCGTCCGGAGACGACGCTGGCGACCGAGGCGGGGCTGAAGATCGGCCCCACTGGCGGCATCGCCGTCGACGAGCACATGCGCACCAGCGACCCTGACATCTACGCCGTCGGCGATGCGGTGGAAGTGACGCACCTGGTCGCCCACGCCGCGGCCCTGATCCCGCTGGCTGGACCGGCCAACCGGCAGGGGCGCATCGCCGCCGATTGCATTTTCGGCCGCGACAGCCGCTACCGCAACACGCAAGGCACGAGCATCTGCAAGGTGTTCGACCTGGCCGTCGGCATGACGGGCATGAGCGAGAAGGCCTTGAAGAAGGCCGGCACGCGCTACGAAAAGATTTACGTGCATCCATCCTCGCACGCGGGCTACTACCCCGGCGCCCAGACGCTGTCGCTCAAGCTGCTGTTCGATCCAGCCGACGGGCGGATCCTCGGCGCCCAGGCCGTCGGGGCCTCGGGCGTCGACAAGCGTATCGACGTGCTGGCCACCGCCCTGCGGGCGGGCATGACGGTGTTCGATCTGCAGGACCTCGAACTGTGCTATGCCCCGCCGTTCGGCTCGGCAAAGGACCCGGTCAACTACGCCGGTTTCGTGGCCGCCAACGCGATCAAGGGCGACGTGGCGCTGTGCCATTACGCTGATGTGTCTACCCCGCGAACCGACCAGATACTCCTGGACGTACGCACGCCGGAAGAGGTTCGCTCCGGCACCATCGCCAGGGCCGTCAATATCCCGCTGGACGATCTGCGCGATCGCCTCAGCGAGCTGCCGCGCGACAAGGAGATCCTGGCCTTCTGCAAGGTGGGGCTGCGCGGGTACCTCGCCTGCCGCATCCTCAAGCAGCACGGCTTGGCGTGTCGCAACCTAAGCGGTGGTTACACGACCTACAAGGCCTTCGCGCATGCGATGGACAAAGGCGACACTTCGCCACGATGCCGCACTGTCGCCAGCGATACCGGCGCAGAGCCGGAACCTTCTGCAGGGGCGGGCAAGGATTGCTGCGGTGGCGCGCACTGCGATAACGCCCCCAAGGCCGCCAGCGTCGTCAGGATCATCGACGCCTCCGGGCTGCAGTGCCCCGGACCGATCATGAAGCTCCGCGCGGCCATCGACGAATTGGCGGAAGGCCAGTCCGTCAGCATTCGCGCCAGCGACGCCGCCTTCGCCGGCGACGTGCCCGCCTGGTGCGCCAGCACGGGCAACCGCCTCGTAGCGATGGTGCGCGACACCGGCCATTTTGTCGCGACGGTGGAGAAGCGTTTGGCCGCACATTCGGCGGCGCCGGCGGGCCACCTCGGCAAGGGCAAGACGATCGTCGTCTTCAGCGATGACTTCGACAAGGCGATCGCCTCGTTCATCATCGCCAACGGCGCGGCCTCGATGGGCAGCGACGTGACGATGTTCTTCACATTCTGGGGCCTCAACGTGCTCCGCAAAGAGGCGCCCGTCAAGGTCCGCAAGACGCTCGTCGAACGCATGTTCGGCTGGATGATGCCTCGCGGGGCCGGCAAGCTGAAGCTCTCGAAGATGCACATGGCCGGCATGGGCAAGGCCATGATCAGCGGGATCATGAAGAAGAAGAACGTGCTGTCGTTGCCGGAGTTGATCGCCGCCGCCCGCGCGGCCGGGGTGAAGCTTGTCGCCTGCACGATGTCGATGGACCTGATGGGCATCAAGGCCGAAGAGCTGATCGAGGGCGTGACGGCTGGCGGCGTGGCGATGTACCTGCAGACGGCAGAGCAGGGCGGCGTGAACCTGTTCATCTGATTCATCGCAACAAAAAAGGGGACGAGACCGCCGTCGGCGACTCTCGTCCCCTCATCCATGCGCTTACTGGGCCGCGCCGATAACCAGCAGGCCGAACTTGCCCTTGTCCGGCCCCGAGGGCAGGATGCAGGGCACGTAGAACTGGTGGGCGGCCGCGTCCGCGCAGACGGTCTTGCCGCCCTTGGCGGTGACGAGCGTCTGGATGGTGGCAAACTTGCCGGCAGGCCCTTCCTTAACGACGCTGAGTGTGCCATCTCGCCCGTTGGACGTCACTGCCAGGCCCAGCTTGGGCTCGAAGGCAGCCCCGTCTACGCCGGCGCCGACTGCGGCCTCGCCCAGCATGGTGCCCTTGTCGGCGTCGAGGACCATCATCTTATTGTTGTTGCAGCCGACGAACAGGCGGCGGTGCTCTGCGTCGACGCCCACGCCGGTGGGTTCCTCACCCGGGGCCACCGACCACTTGGCCATAACCTCCTGCGTGGTGCTGTCGATGGCCACTGTCATGCTCTTGTCTTCGAGGTTCACGTAGACGTGTCCAGCTCCGTCGGCGACGCCCAACTCGAGCTTGCCGCCGATCTTGAGGGTCTGCGGGGCCTTGGCCAGGTCGGCTGGATCGATAATCGTCGCGTCGCCGCTGCGGCCGTTGAAGGCGTACACCTTCTTGCTCGTCGGGTCGTAGACGATCGCGTCGGGCTTGGTGCCGGACTTGATCTTTTGCGTGACCTTGAGCGTCTTGAGGTTGAAGACGCAGACGAGGTTCTCCTTGGCGTTGGTGGCAAAGCCCACATTGTGCTCGCCGGCGACCGCCACGCCGTGGGCCCCCAGCACGCCGGGCACTTCGCCCACGAGCTTGCCTTCGGCCACGTCGAACACCATTACGCGGTTGCCCCGCGCGACGTAGACCCGGTGGGAGGCGGGGTCGGCAGTGAGCAGGTCCCATCCGCCTTCGCCGCCGCCGGCGATCATCTTCACGATCGTCAGCGGGCCTTTCGCGCCCTTGGCGTCGCCTGTCTGTGCGCAGACGGACCAGGCGCCGATGCAGACCACCGCCACCGCAACCAGCACGACAAGGGCATTCGTTCGACGGATCATGTTCAATCTCCTGAAGAATAACCGTGACGCAATCCGGCCGCACCAGGCGCCGGATGCCGGGAAACAAGCCTGTCAAGGTACTGAGCGAACCTTAAGCCAGCGTGAGACGTGGAAGTCTCTAAGCGGGCCGGGCCTTTGGGCCGATGATTCTCTCCAGTGGCCCCTGTGCATATAATGCTGTCGCCTCTGAAGGATATGCCATGAAGCATGCGGTGCGCCGTATGGTGCTGGTTGTCGTGATCCTGGCGGTCGCGGTCGCTGCCGTGACCGGCTATGTGCATTGGCGCACGGCGGATGAGTCCAGGAGTCATCTGGTGCTCTATGGCAACGTCGATATCCGCCAGGTCGAGCTGGCGTTCAATGCCAACGAGCGAATCGAAAAGGTCTTCGTCGTCGAGGGTCAGAAGGTCGAAGCGGGGCAACTGCTGGCCGAGTTGACGACCAACCGCCTGGCCCCGGCGGCGCAGAGCGGGGCGGCGCAGGTCGCCAGTCAGAAGGCGGTGGTCGCGCGGCTGCTGGCGGGCTCACGCCCTGAAGAAATCGCCAAGGCCAAGGCGGACGCGGCCGCCGCGGAGGCTGATGTTCGAAATGCCGACTTGCAGTATCGCAACACGCTCAAGGCATACACCTCAGGCGCGGCGACCCAGCAGGAGATGGATAATGCCCGGGCCGCGCGCGACGCCTCGCACGCGCGGCTGGACTCGGCCAACCAGACGCTCAAGTTGGCGGTCGAAGGCCCGCGTAAGGAAGACATCCAGGCGGCGCAGGCGACTCTTGGCAGCCTCGAGGCCAACCTCGTCCTGCTGCGGCAGCAGCTCGCCGATGCCCGCCTCTACGCTCCCAGCAACGGCATCATCCGCAACCGGATTCTCGAGCCCGGCGACATGGCCTCGCCCGCCAAGCCCGCGCTGACCCTGGCCGTCACCGACCCGCTCTGGGTGCGGGCGTATGTCAACGAGAACGATCTGGGCAAGATCCATCCCGGCATGAGCGCGGTGGTCACCACCGACAGTTTCCCGGGCAAGAAGTACGGCGGCTGGGTGGGCTTCATTTCGCCCACGGCCGAGTTTACACCCAAGCAGGTGCAGACGCCGGAGCTGCGCACGGCGCTGGTGTACGAGGTGCGGATCTACGTGCACAATCCCGACGGTCAATTGCGTCTGGGCATGCCCGCCACCGTGACGATTGCGATGAATCAGCCTGCGGCCACTCGTCCAGCCGCGGCGTCGTTGCCGGCCTCCGCTGCCGGAGGCGCGTCGCCATGACGTCCTCGACCCGCCCAGGCCAAGCCGGCAGCGACGCATCGCCGCCAGTGGTCCTGGAATTGCGGGAGGTTTCCAAAAGCTTCACGGCCGCCAAGCGCCGCGTGCAGGCGCTCGACCGCGTCAGCCTTACCGCCCGCCAGGGGCAGATCACCGGGCTTATCGGACCCGACGCCGCGGGCAAGAGCACACTCATCCGGCTCGCCGCGGGGCTGCTGACAGCCGATTCGGGTTCCATCGCCGTGCTGGGTCTGGACGCCACCGCTCAGGCCGCGCAAGTGCAGGCCGGCGTCGGCTACATGCCCCAGCGCTTCGGTCTGTACGAAGACCTCAGTGTGCAAGAGAATCTCGACCTTTACGCAAGTCTGCAAGGCCTGCCGCACAGCCGCCGGGCGCAGCGTTTCGACGAACTCATGCCCATGACGGGCCTGTCGCCATTCATGTCCCGCCTGGCCGGCCGCCTGTCGGGCGGCATGAAACAGAAGCTCGGCCTGGCCTGCGCCCTAGTGCGGTCGCATCGCCTCCTGTTGCTGGACGAGCCCACCGTCGGCGTCGATCCACTGTCGCGCCGCGAGTTGTGGCGGATCATCCACGGACTCGTCGAGCGCCACGGCGTGTCGGTGCTCATCAGCACGTCTTATATGGATGAGGCCGGGCGCTGCGACCAGGTCGTCATGCTGCACCAGGGGCACGTGCTGGGGCAGGACCCGCCCGAGGCCCTGATCGACGCGGCGCGGGGCAGGACCTTCGCCCTGTCGGCCCCGGACATGCCGCGCCGCGCCGTGCGGGAAAAGCTCATCGCCCACGGCGACGTGCTCGACGCCGTCATCCATGGGCAGGAAATCCGCCTGATTACGCGCCAGACGCGGCCGCCTCAGGCCGGCGACCTCGTGCCGGATTTGGCCGGCGCGAAAATCGCGCCCTCGCCGCCACGGTTTGAAGACGGCTTCGTGGTCCTGCTGGCCGGCCAGGCCGGTCACCACGCCCACGCCGCCTCGGCAATGCCGCCGCTGCACGCTGCGGCAGCGACGAGCGAGCATCCGATCATGATCGAGGTGCGCGACCTGACCAAGCGATTCGGCAGTTTCATCGCGGTTGACAACGTGTCGTTTGAAGTCGCCCGCGGCGAGATCTTCGGCCTGCTGGGACCCAACGGGGCGGGCAAGAGCACCACCTTCCGCATGCTCTGCGGGTTGCTGCCCGCCAGCGCCGGGCATCTGAAGGTTGGCGGGCTGGACCTGCGTCACGCGGCGTCGGCCGCTCGGGCGCGCATCGGATACATGTCCCAGAAGTTCTCGCTCTACGGCGACCTGACGGTGCGCGAGAATCTCAACTTCTTCAGCGCCGCTTACGGCCTTGTCGGCGGCAATCGCACCGAGCAGATCCGCCGGCGCCTGGAGCAATTTGAACTGGACGAGCAGGCCGGCCAGAAGAGCGCCCTGCTGCCGCTGGGGTTTAAGCAGCGCCTGGCGATGGCGTGTGCCCTGGTGCATGAACCTCAAATTATCTTTCTGGACGAGCCCACCTCGGGCGTCGACCCGCTGGCGCGGCGGGTCTTCTGGAACCAGATCGCCGCCCTGGCCGAGAGCGGCGTGACCGTCATGGTCACCACGCACTTCATGGCCGAGGCGGAATACTGCGACCGCCTGGCCATCATGGACAGCGGCAGGATTCTCGCCCTGGGCCCGCCGGAGGAGATCCGCCGCCAGGTCGGCGCCGAGGGGACGTTCGAGGACGCCTTCATCCACCTCATCGAGTCGCAGCGGAAGGAGGGAGACTGATGGATCCGCGCAGCCGAACCGCCGGCGAGGCCCAGACGCGCTGGCCGCAGGCCATGCGACTGGCGGGCCTGATGCACAAGGAGTTCCTGCAGATCCTGCGGGACCCCAGCAGCATCGCCATCGCCTTTCTCATGCCGGTGGTGCTGCTGGTGATCTTCGGCTACGGCGTCTCGCTGGACGCCAAGGGCATCCCCATCGCCCTGGTGATCGAACAACCTGGGGCCGAGGCCTCGGCGTTCGCCGGCGCGCTGGGCAACTCGGAGTATTTCGTCACCACAACGGTTCGCACGATGGAGGAGGCCCGCCAGGCGATGGTCGAGGGCCGCGCGGACGCTATCGTGCATCTGCGCAGCGACTTTGCCCGCCAGTTGCGCCGCCCCGGCGGAGCGCCGATCCAGGTCCTCCTCAACGGCGTCGACGCCAACCGCGCCCGCGTCGTCTCCGGATACATTGCCGGAGCCTGGCAGACGTGGCTGATATCCCAGGCCGCCGCATCGGGCGTGGCCGTCACCGTGCCCGTGGCTGTCGAGGAGCGGGTCTGGTTCAACAGCGAACTGCGCAGCCGCGACTTCCTGGTTCCGGGCCTTGTCGCCATCATCACGACGCTCATCGGCTCGCTGCTGACGGCGATGGTCGTCGCCCGCGAGTGGGAGCGCGGCACGATGGAGGCCCTGCTGGTGACGCCCGTGCACATCCGCGAGATCCTGCTGGGCAAGCTCGTCCCCTACTTCGCGTTGGGGATGGGCGGCATGGCCGTGACGGTGGGCGTCGGCGTGCTCCTGCTGGGCGTGCCGCTGCGCGGGTCGCTGCTGGTGCTGGCGGCGGTGGCGGCGGTCTTTCTGCTGGTGGCCCTGGGCGTGGGGCTGCTGATCTCGGTCGCGACAAAGAATCAGTTCGTCGCCGGGCAGATCGCCATCCTGACGTCCTTCCTTCCGGCGTTCATGCTCTCGGGATTCATCTTCAACATCGCCTCGGCGCCGCTGCCGATCCAGTGGCTGACTCGCATCGTCGCGGCGCGTTATTTCGTCTCGATCCTGCACACGGTCTTCATGGCCGGCGACATCTGGGCGGTCATCCTGCCCAACCTGCTGGTTCTGGCGGCGATGGGGACGATCTTCCTGACCCTGGCGCGGCTTAAGTCGCGAAAGCACTTGGAGTAGCCGCCTATGTGGAACCGCGTTCTGGCACTGATCGTCAAGGAGTTCCTGGCCGTCCTGAAGGACCCCAAGAGCCGCATGTCGATCATCGCTCCGCCGCTGATCCAGATGTTCGTTTTCAGCTACGCCGCCACGTTCGACATCAAGAACGTCCCCTACGCCGTCTATAACGAAGACGGCGGCGCTGCCTCGCGCGAGCTGCTGGCCGGGTTTTCAGGCTCGCCGGCGTTTCAACAAAAGTTCAACATCGAGCGCCAGGGGCAGATCGCTGACCTGATCGACCGCCAGGAGGTCCTGATGGTCGTTCACGTCGACCGCCAGTTCAGCCGCGACCTGCTCCGCGGAAATCCGGCCAAACTCCAGATCATCGTCGATGGGCGAAACTCCAACACTGCCCAGGTCGCCTTCACCTACGTGCAGGAGATCGTCTCGACCTTCAACGAACACTGGGCCGAGGCGCATGGCGGCCCCCAGCCGCCCGCGCGGCTCGATATCCGCGCCTGGTACAACCCCAACCTCGTCAGCCGCTGGTTTATCGTTCCCGGCCTTGTCGGCGTCGTGCTGCAGGTGACCACGCTGCTGGTGACGTCGCTATCAGTCGCCCGCGAGCGCGAGCAGGGAACCTTCGACCAACTCCTGGTCACGCCGCTGCGCCCGCTGGAAATCCTCATCGGCAAAGCCGCCCCCGGGTTTGTCATCGGCATGGTCAACGCGACGATCATCGCCCTGCTGGCACATTTCTGGTTCGGCGTTCCAATGACCGGCAGCGTGCCGGCGTTGTACGTGGGGATGGTGTTGTTCCTGTTCTCGGCTGTGGGCGTGGGGCTGATGATCTCTTCGCTGGCAAAGACCATGCAGCAGGCGCTGCTGGGGACGTTCCTGTTCCTGTTGCCCTCGATATTGCTTTCGGGTTTCTCCACGCCCATCGAGAACATGCCCGTCGTCCTTCAGGAAATCACGCGGATCATTCCGCTGCGGTATTTCATGGTGATCCTGCGCGGCGTATACCTCGAAGGCGGCGGGGTGAGCATGTACCTCAACCAGTTCTGGCCCATGGCCGTCATCGGCGTCTTGTGCCTGGCCATCGCCGGATGGCTCTTCCGCCACCGCACGACGTGAAGGGGGCTCCGATTGGGTGAAGTTTGTCGGAGCAGGGGGTTGCTTTTAGGCGAGCGGTGCTTATACTGCGCAAGCACTTTAAGAGATTCAAGGGAAGAGGGTACTATGGAAGAAAATAATCCAAGAACAGACTTTGAGGTTGTCTCGCAGATAATCACATCGCTTTCACGTTTTGGTAAAGAAGAGCAGTTGCACATCATAAAGACGGTGGCAACATGGCTTAGGCTGGGAAATGTAGTTGATGGACCGTCCGAGGAAGCAAGGGAACCTGCTTCAGTCGGCATGGCGCCGCCATCAAATCCACAGTTCTCGAACCACAGCCCGATGACGCCCAAAATGTTTTTGATGGAAAAAATGCCTCAGACAGACGCTGAAAGAATATGCTGTTTGGCATATTACCTGACGTATTACAGGGAAATGCCCCACTTCAGGACCGAAGATCTTAGCAAGCTCAACACTGAAGCGGCTCAAAGAAAATTTTCCAACGCCGGATTTACGGCCAAGAATGCTGTTAGAGACGGATTCTTAGTGGGCGCTGGGGGAAAAAATAGGCAGTTGAGTGCGGTTGGGGAGCAATACGTTGAGTTGCTGCCCGATAGGTCTGCAGCCAGATTGCTTCTCAACAGGGCAAGACCTAGGCGAGCGAAAAATAGAGTATCAAATTCGGCCGCATCGAGCGTAGGCCAAACTGAATGAACGCATCGACTTCAGCAAAACGTCTGGCCATCTTCAATCATAAGGGTGGTGTCGGCAAAACTACTCTGACTGTGAACCTTGCTGCAGCACTTGCCAACAAAGGTAAAGTGGTCCTGCTGATCGATTCGGATCCTCAATGCAATTTGACAGCGCAGTTGTTTGAGGAGTCAGTGGTTGACGGCCTTCTAGATGCGTCAGATGGTCCAGATGGGGAAACTATTTGGTCGGCTGTCAAACCGCTTGTTCATTCCACAGGAAAGCTTAAAAGGATCCCCGTCTACGAAACCAGTACCAATAATTGCTATATTATTCCTGGGGATATTCGGCTTTCAGAATTTGAACTTGAGTTGGGCAATTGGTGGACTGACTGCAAAGAGGAAAAGCCACGAGGTTTTGAGGGTACTGCTTCATTAAGCAATCTTGCAGGTGCCCACGGTGACAGGCTTAAGGCTGATTTTGTCTTTTATGACACCGGACCTAATATCGGCCCACTTAACCGGGCTATTTTGCTGGACTGTGATTTCTTTATTGTTCCAGGTGCATGTGACCTTTTTTCCGTTCGAGCTCTAAAGACACTTGGGCATACTCTGAGTCGCTGGATCAAACTATGGGACAACTTTAGGGGATTTGCGCCTGCCGACGTAACTGTTTTATCTGGGAGACCCCATTTTCTTGGATACATTCCCCAAGGTTTTAGGGTCTATGGAGGGACAATGGCCCGTTTGGCATCCAGCTATAGATCCCAGTTTGAAAAACATCTATACCAGGATGTGCTCGCACCCATCAGAAAGATACATAAAGAACTGGCGCCTGACCAGGTTGTTGGGTCTAAGCTAGGACAAGTAAAGAACTGCGCAAGTCTTGTACAGCTGTCACAGCAGCAGGGGGTTCCCCTTTGGGAAGTTGAGGGTGCTGCTGACTATCAGACTCAGGAGGCTAGAATGATTTTTTCAGAAATGGCCGACGCCGTGATAAAAGCAACTAGCTAGGTGTCCATTTATGCCGCCGTACCATATCCCACCGAAAGTGCAACGACAGATAGATCTCGCTGTAGAGGCCTACAAGAGCGAAATGTCTTCCTTTGCCTACGTTGCCAAACGTTTAGCGGAAGATCTTCTGAGCGACGCTAATCTTCATGCACTAATACACTCCAGCAAGTTTAGGCACAAAGACCCCGTTCATCTGGCCGACAAATTGGAACGCAAAGCTATCAAGGCAGGAGAGGCACGACAACCCTTCACGATTACTGCAAGGAACGTGCTTGAAGAGATTGAAGATTTGGCTGGGGTAAGGCTTCTCCATATTCACACTCAGCAGATTCGAGAAATACACCCGGTTCTCTGCAGGGTTCTAAGTCGGCACAAATACACTTTTGTTGGAAAGCCAATCGCGTACACTTGGGATATAGAAAACAAAGCACTGTTTCAACAATTGAACATTGTCCCACAAGACAGGGAATCATTCTATACAAGTATTCACTACATTGTTAGAGCCCCAGATGGGTCTAAATGTGAAATACAGGTGCGGACGTTGGCCGAAGAATTATGGGGAGAGGTGTCCCATTCAATTGCCTACCCTTCTCCAATAGAAAGCATAGCATGTAAAGAACAGCTAATGGCTTTGGCGAGAGTGGCATCTGGATGCACTCGGCTGGTTGATTCAATCATTGCCTCAAAAAATGAATTCACTGTGCTGACGAAAGCCACCGAGAGTATTCCGCCGACCCTCGGGAACAGGAAAGAAGTCATAGAAGTTCCTCGCCATCGGGCAAATCGCAAGGGGATCAAAAAAATTCCTTCAAAGTCGCCAGTACCTGGGAAGCAGGATATTGAAGTTATCGGGGAAATTGGACTACCTTTGGGCAAAGACATGTTTGCCGAAGCTTACGAATAGATGGGTTCTGTTCTTTTCTCCATTCTCGGCGCATAATGCCCGCACCTTTTTGAGGAACGACCATGGGTGCAGCGAAATGGCCGGTGTTGACGGCGTACGATCAGGATCATCTCGCCCACGTGGCGATGCCGCTGGGCGGCATTGGCACGGGCACGGTGTCGCTGGGCGGGCGGGGCGACCTGCGCGATTGGGAGATCGTCAACCGCCCGGCCAAGGGCTTCACGCCGCGCGAATGCTTTTTCGCCCTGCGGACCCAAAGCGCCGGCAAGGTCGACATGCGGGCGCTGGAGGGGCTGATCGAGCCGGAGTTCTACGAAGGCCGCGACGGCTGCCGGGCTGCCAACCACGGCCTGCCACGGTTTCGCGAAGCCTCCTTCGCCTGCGCCTATCCGCTGGGGCAGGTGATGCTGTCAGACCCGGCTGTGCCGCTGAAGGTGCGTCTCGAGGCGTTCAACCCGCTCGTCCCGGCCGACGCCGACGCCAGCGGCATCCCCGTAGCCGTGCTGCGATTCGTGCTGGGCAATCCCACCGGCAAGGCCGTCAAGGCGACCGTTGCGGCCAGCCTGCTCAACTTCATCGGCGCCGACGGACGCAACGGCACGATCGGTTGGGCCGATATTCCGCACGTGACGGCTGCGTGCAAGCAGAACCGCAACCGCTTCCGCCGCAGCGGGCCCGTGCAGGGTCTGTACATGGACAGCCGCGGCGTCGAGACCTCCGCCGAGCAGTGGGGCACGATGGCCCTGGCGACGACGGCCCGGACCGGCGTGAGCTGCACGCTGGGGCGAGGCGGCCTGAAGGACTTTTGGGCCGACCTGCTCGACGACGGCCGCCTGACCAACCATCCCTCAGGCGGCGATACGCCCATCGGCGCCCTGGCCGTTTCGCTGACCGTGCCGCCGCGCAGCGAAAAAGCCGTCACCTTCCTCCTGACGTGGCGATACCCCAACCGCATGGGCTGGGGCATCGGCAACAACGACGGCGGCAATGTCGGCAACTATTACGCCACGCAGTATAAGGATGCGTGGGATGTGGCCGTGCGCACTGCCGCGAAGTTGGCCGATCTGGAGCGCCGCACGGTCGAGTTCGCCTCGGCCGTATGCGACACGCCCGTGCCGGCGGAGGTGAAGGAGGCGGCGCTGTACAACATTTCGTCGCTTCGCACGCAGACGGCCATGCGCACGCGGGACGGGCGGCTGTTTGGCTGGGAAGGCTGCTGCGACCGCGTGGGCTGCTGCCAGGGCTCGTGCACGCACGTGTGGAACTACGAGCACGTCACGGGGTTCCTCTTCGGCGACCTGGCCTGGACGATGCGCGAGGTCGAGTTCGTCCACATGACGCGCGACGACGGGTTCATGAACTTCCGCACGCCGCTGCCGCTGACGTTCCCGGTGCAGTGGGGCGTAGCCGCTGCCGACGGGCAGATGGGCGCCCTGATGCGACTCTACCGCGAGTGGCAGCTTTCCGGCGACGACGCGCGGCTGAAAGAGCTTTGGCCCAAGGCCCGCAAGGCGCTGGAGTTCGCCTGGCTGGAGAAAGGCTGGGACCCCAACAAGGACGGCGTGATGGAAGGAGCCCAGCATCACACGCTGGACATCGAGTACTTCGGCCCCAATCCGCTGACGGGCGTGTGGTATCTCGGCGCGCTGCGGGCGTGCCAGGAGATGGCCGCGTACCTGGGCGAAACCGCCTTCGCCGCCACGTGCAGCGACCTGTTCGCCCGCGGCAGGGCGTGGTTGGACAAGCACCTCTTCAACGGCGAGTACTACGAGCACAAGGTCGTCCCGCCGATGCGGCTGGAAAATACGATCCCGGGGCTGATCTGGAACCGCAAGCGCACGGACCTGCGCGACCCCGATATGCAGCTTCGCAAAGGCTGCCTGTGCGACCAACTCGTCGGCCAGTACACCGCCCATGTGTGCGGGCTGGGGTACCTGCTCAAGAAAGCCAACGTCCGCAAGACGTACGCCAGCCTGATGAAGTACAACTTCCGCGAGGACTTCCACCATCACCTGAACATCTCGCGCGGCTTCGCCCTCAGCGGCGACAAGGGCCTGCTGATGTGCACGTATCCGCGCGGCGGCGAGCCGAAGAACTACAGCGGCTGTTACACCGAGTGCATGACGGGCTTTGAATATTCCGCCGCCATCGGCATGCTGCAGGAAGGGCTCACCGCGCAGGGGCTCAAGTGCATCAAGGCCATTCGCGACCGCTACGACGGCCTCACGAGGAGCCCCTTTAACGAGGCCGAGTGCGGGCACCACTACGCCCGGGCGATGGCGGCCTGGGCGGCGCTGACGACGCTGACGGGCTTTAGCTACTCGGGCGTGACGGCCACGATGACCTTGGGCGCCCTCGAGGGCACGAGCCTGTGGGCCAACGGCTACGCCTGGGGCACGTGCACCCAGAAACGCCGCGGCGGCAAACTGGACGTCGAACTGAAAGTGCTCGGCGGAAAACTGAAACTCAGTCGCCTGGTCGTTACCGGCGCAGGCGAATTGAACCTGAGCGCCATGCGCGAGCTGAGCGCAGGCAAGACCATGAAGAAGATTGTGTAAGGAGGGTGCCGTGGCGCGCAGGGCCGAAGGCCCGAAGAGCCACGATCCCTGAACCTTGGATGCAGTCGTGGCTGTCGGGCTTCGCCCTCCCGCCACGGCACCTAACCCGCTTGAAAGTGAAAACAATGCGTAAATCGAAGTTCAATCCGAATTGGCCCGTACTCAAGACCTACGACGAGGCGCATCAGTTCCGCATCGCAATGCCGCTGGGCGGCATCGGTACGGGCACCGTATCCCTGGGCGGCCGCGGCGACCTGCGGGACTGGGAACTCACCAACCGCCCGGGCAAGGGCTTTCGTCCCTTCACGCATTACTTCGTGACGTACCCGCTGTTCCTCTTGCGGGCGCAGACTGCCGACGGCAAAGCCGTCACGCGGCTGCTCGAAGGGCCCATCGACGGGGCCGAGTATGAAAGCGCCTCGGGCTGCACGGCCGCCAACCATGGCTACCCGCGCTTCGCCCACAGTACCTTTGCCGCCGCGTACCCGCTGGCCCAGGTGGCGCTGTCGGATGAGTCCATGCCGCTGCAAGCGCGGCTGGAGTCGTTCAACCCGCTGGTTCCCTGCGACGCCGACGCCAGCGGCATCCCCGCGGCCGTCATGCGCTACGTGCTGACTAACCCGACCAACAAGCCCATCAAGGCGTCGATCTGCGGCGTGATGATCAATTACATCGGCCTGGACAAGTCCGGCGGGGCGACCAAGGGCAACCGTAACCGCTTCCGCAAGGGCAAAGCGGCGCGCGGGATCTTTATGGACTCGCAGGGCGTCGAGCCCGCCGATGAGCGGTGGGGCACGATGGCCCTGACGACGACGGCCGCCGGCGAGTTGAGCTACTGGCTGTCCGAGTCCGACCCGCTCAAGGGCAACTACGTGCTCAAGTTCTGGGAAGACTTCAAAACCGACGGGCGGCTGGACAATCCCGAGCCGGGCAACGTCGAAGGCCCGATGGGGGCCCTGGCCGTGCCGCTGACGGTGCCGGCCAAGTCCACTCGCGAGGTGACATTCCTGATCACCTGGCACTTCCCCAACCGCCAGACCTGGACGCCGTGCAAGGAAGGCACGTGCTCCTGCCAGAACACCATCGGCAACTACTACACCGAACAATATATGGACGCGTGGGATGCCGCCGAAAAGACCGCCCGCGCCCTGCCCGCCCTCGAGCGCGACACCGTGCAGTTCGTGAAGACCTTCTGCGACAGCGACCTGCCCGCGGTGGTGAAAGAGGCCGCCCTGTTCAACCTCAGCACGCTGCGCAGCCAGACGTGCTTCCGCACGCCCGACGGGCGGCTGTTCGGTTTCGAAGGCTGCTCCGACGCGTGCGGCTGCTGCCACGGCTCGTGTACGCACGTATGGAACTACGAGCTGGCCACGCCGCTGCTGTTCGGCGGCCTGGCCGCGACGATGCGAGACGTTGAGTTCGCCCATGCCACCAACGCCGAAGGCCTCATCAGCTTCCGCGTGAACCTGCCCCTGCAGCGTGCCACGGAGACCGCCTGGGGGGCGGCCGACGGGCAAATGGGCTGCATCATGAAGATGTACCGGGACTGGCAGCTCAGCGGCGACGACGCGATGCTCAATCGCCTCTGGCCCAAGGTGAAGAAGGCCCTGGAGTTCTGCTGGCTACCGGGCGGGTGGGACGCCGACAAGGACGGCGTCATGGAAGGCAGCCAGCACAACACGATGGACTGCGAATACTTCGGCCCCAATCCGCAGATGGGGCTGTGGTACCTGGGCGCGCTGCGATCTGGCGAGGAGATGGCCCGCCGCGTCGGCGACGAAGCCTTCGCCGCCACCTGCCGCGACCTCTTCACGCGCGGCAGCCGCTGGATCGACGCCAACCTGTTCAACGGCGAGTACTACATTCACCAGATCCGCGTGCCTGCCTCGGCTGAAGACGTGCGGCCGGGCACAGGATCGTTCCCCAACGTCAAAGACCCCGATCAACTCACGCGCCAGCTTGGCGAGGGCTGTTTGGTCGATCAGCTCGTCGGACAGTTCATGGCCCACGTGTGCGGGCTGGGCTACCTGGTCAAGCCGGCAAACATCCGTAAGACGCTGGCCAGCATTCTTAAGTACAACCGCCGCGACAGCTTCCGCGACCACTTCAACTGCATGCGCGGCTATGTCGTCGGCGACGAGGCCGCCATGCTCATGGCCGCCTACCCCTACAGCCGCCCGACGCAGCCGTTCCCGTACTTCACCGAGGTGATGACGGGCTTCGAATACGTCGCGGCGATCAACATGATCCAGGAAGGCATGACGGCCAAGGGCCTGCAGTGCATCCAGGACATCCGCAACCGCTACGACGGCCGCAAACGCAGCCCCTTCGACGAGGCCGAGTGCGGGCACCATTACGCCCGGGCGATGGCGTCGTGGGCGGCCGTTCCGGCGCTGACGGGTTTCCTTTATTCGGCCGTCACCGGTAAGATGACCTTCGCCGCCAAGGCAGGCCAGCACTTCTGGTCGACCGGATACGCCTGGGGCGTCGCCACGGTCAAATCCGCCCGCGGTGGAATGAACGTTGAGCTGAAGGTGCTGGGCGGAAAGCTGAAGCTCAAGGCTCTGGAGCTATCCGGGGCGGGTGAGAAGACGCTCAATGCGGCGCGAGAACTGGTCGCTGGTAAATCGCTGGCGGTCGAGATTGCTCGACGCGGTTGTTTCCCCGACCGCTTGGGTAGGGCTGCATCCGACGCCACGAAAACAACCGCGCGGGGCAAGCCCCGCCGCTAACTGGAGACTTCGCAGATGCACAGGCAATGGACGAGCGAGCAGGCGTGGAAGTGGTATGACAAGACCCCCTGGCTGGTCGGGTGCAACTTTCTGCCCAGCACGGCCATCAACGACGTCGAGATGTGGCAGGCCGAGAGTTTCGACGAGCCGACCATCGCCCGCGAGCTGGGCTGGGCCGGCAAGATCGGCTACAACTCGATCCGCGTCTTCCTGCAGTACGTCGTGTGGGAAGCCGACCCGGCCGGGTTCATGCAGCGCTTCGAGCGCGTGCTGGAGATCGCCGACGCCAACGGCATGACCGTCATGCCCGTGCTCTTCGACGATTGCCTGTTCTCGGGCAAGCAGCCGCGCCTGGGCCCGCAGGACGACCCCGCCGTCGGCGTGCATAACAGCGGCTGGGTGCCCAGTCCGGGCAAGGCCATCGGCGAAGATCCCGCCAAGCGACCCTTGCTCGAACAGTATATCACCGACATGATCTGCCGTTTCGCCGACGACCCGCGCGTCGTCGTGTGGGACCTGTACAACGAGCCCGGGGCCGCCGGCGAGCTGTTCGATTCGCGCTCGCTGCTGACGGCCACCTTCGACTGGGCCCAGGCCGTCCGCCCCAGCCAGCCGCTGACCGTCGGTGTGTTCAAAGGCCCCGGCGTCGACGACATCAACGCGATCCAGGCCAAGGACGAGTGCAGCCGCATCATGGTCGCCCGCAGCGACGTGACCAGCTTCCACTGCTACATGCCCTTCAAGGAAGCGTTGGCATGCGTGGAGAGCTTCAAGACAATTGGGCGGCCAATGATCGTCACCGAGTGGATGGCCCGCGCGACGATGGAGAGCCTCTTCCAGACGCACCTGCCGATGTGGAAAGCTCATCGCGTCGGCTGCTATAACTGGGGCCTGGTGGCCGGGCGCACGCAGACGTTCCTGCCCTGGAGCAACCCCACGCGCACGATGGAGCCCGAGGCCTGGCACCACGACGTGCTGCGCCAAGACGGCACACCGTATGACGTGGCGGAAATCGACGCGCTGCACAAAGCAACAGGGCGGTAGTGTGGCACGGGCGTATCGCCCGTGCTCCCGGCGTGGCATGGGCGTCTCTCCCATGCTCCCCGAGGCGCAACGTCAGGAGCCCGCATGCATGGCCGAGACGGCCATGCCACAAAGACAGCACGGGCGAGACGCCCGTGCCACAGAACATGACACCACGACAGCGATACATCGATACGCTGACGTTCAAGAACACCGGCCGCATTCCATTTGAACCGGGCTGGGGGCGGCAGTCGACGGTTGCGCGGTGGTACAGCGAGGGCCTGCCGGAGAACGTCAACGCTTACGAGTACCTGTGGGAGCAGATCGGCATCGAGCCGGACCGGTCGGTCGCTCCGTTCGTCGATCTGGGTGCGGATTTTCGCATGATCCCACAGTTCCAGGAGAAGGTGCTCGATCACAAGGACGGGCACTACATCGTCCAGGACTGGAAGGGCAACATCTGCGAGATCTCCGACCGCTTCGACGTGACGTACCTGCGCACGGCCCGCGATTTCTGCACGCGGCGATGGATCAAGTGCCCCGTCGAGAACCGCGACGACTGGGACGCGATGAAGGCCCGCTACGATCTCGACGCGCCGGGGCGTTTTCCGGCAGACTTCACCGACCGGTGTGCCCGCGCCGCCGTGCGCGACTGGCTGCTGACCGTCCACTTTTCTGGTCCCTTCTGGCAACTGCGCGAATGGTGCGGCTTTGAAGGCCTGTGCATGATGATGCTCGATCAGCCGGACCTGGTGGCCGAGATGGCTGAGTTCTGGAAGACCTTCGTCTCGGCGATGCTCGGGCGGATATTCGAGAACGTCTCCCCAGACGCCATCTACATCAATGAAGACATGGCGTACAAAGCCAAGGCGATGATCTCGCCGGCGATGACGCGCGAGACCTGCGCCCCGAGCTGGCGCGAATGGTCCGCCGCCGCCCGAGCGGCGGCCGTGCCGCTGATCGACGTCGACAGCGATGGCTTCGTCGACGAGCTGATCCCGATCTGGATCGAGTCAGGCGTGAACGTCTGCGACCCGATCGAGGTGGCGGCTCTGAACGACATCAACGAGTATCGCGGCCGCTATGGCAAGGCCATGGCGTTCCGCATGGGCGTCGACAAGCGCGCCATCGCCAAGGGCGGCCAGGCCATCCGCGACGAACTGGCCCGCCTCGAACCGGTCGTGCGAAGCGGCGGGTTCATTCCCGGTTGCGACCACGCCGTGCCCGCCGACGTCTCGTGGCCGGCGTTTGTGGACTACTGTCGCCTACTGGCCCAGATGACCGGTTGGCTGTAGGCTGTGTGGCATGGGCGTCCGCCCATGCTACAGGAGAAGAACATGCGATTCGGAATCTGCTGCAATGTTGATCTGGCCGATGCGGCGGCCAAGATCGGCTTCGACTACTTCGAAGGCCGCGTGGCAGGCGTCTGTGTGCCGGACAAGGATGAGGCTGCCTTCAAGGGCGTGCTGGCGCAGGTCAAGGCCGCGCCGCTGCCGTGCGAGGTGCTCAACTGCCTCATGCCTTGGGACATCCGCATCACTGGGTCCGAAGCCAAGGTCGACGTCCTGAGGAAGTACGCCACTACCGTCATCGAGCGGGCGGCCCGCGCGGGCGTGAAGATCGTCGTCTTCGGCTCGGGCGGCGTACGCAACGTGCCCGAGGGCTTCGGGCACAACAATGCCCTCGAGCAGGTCGTGGAATTCGCTCGGCTGCTGGCCGAACTGGCGGGGCGGCATGGGCTGACAATCGCTCTGGAGCCCCTGAACAGCCGCGAGTGCAACATGATCAACTCCGTCGCCGAGGCGGCCTGCGTCGCGCGCCGGGTCAATCATCCCAGCTTCCGCGTGCTGGCCGACAGCTTTCACTGGGCACGCGATGAGCGGCCGGCGTTAGATATCACCGATCACGCTGCGCTGCTGGTTCACACGCACGTCGCGACCTGCGCCAACCGCCTGGCGCCGGGCGTCGAGCCGTGTGAAAAGATGAAAGAGTTTTTCGCCGCCCTGAAGAAGATCGGGTATAACGGCCGCGTGTCCATCGAGGGAAAGATGAACAATCCCGAGGCCGACCTGCCGGTCGCACTGGCCGCGATGAGAAAAATGGCCTCGTAGGTGAACCGTGTCGCGGGCGAGACGCCCGCGGGATTCGCGGCAAGATGTCCGCGACACTATAAGGAGAGGTTGCATGCCCGCCAAAGTTACATTCGCTTCCGCCCGCCCCAAGGAACTCCGCGCCGAGGCCACCCTGCCGGCGCTGCTGGACCGCATGATGGCTGACTGGGACTTGTCCAAGCGGTTCCAGGGCAAACGCGTCGCCATCAAGATGCACCTCGGCGGCGGGATGGGGTTCTCGACCATCCACCCGCTGCTGGCCGGCCGCGTGGTCAAAGCCGTCAAGGACGCCGGCGGCTCGCCGTTTGTGACCGACTCGCCCGGCGCGGTGGCCGCGGCGGCCGCACGCGGATACACCGCCGAGACGCTCGGCTGCCAATTGTTGCCGGTGGCCGGCGCGGCCGACAAGTATGTCTACTCGCGCCGCGTGAACTATCGCACGATGAAGACGGTCGAGCTGGCCGGCAATATCGTCGATGCCGATGCGATGATCGTGCTCTCGCATGGCAAGGGGCACGGGCACAGCGGGTTTGGCGGGGCGATCAAGAACATCGCCATGGGCTGCGTCGACGGGCCCACGCGCGGGCGCATCCACCGCCTGATGGCCGCTGCGTTCGAGTGGGACCAGAAGAAATGCACCGGCTGTCTGCTCTGCCGCGACAACTGCCCCAACTCGGCTATCACGTTCAAGGACGGCAAGATCGACATCTTCGATCACCACTGCAAATACTGCATGCACTGCCAGCTTGCCTGCCCGAAGGATGCGATCACGATCGATCAGGGCGGATACCGCTACTTCCAGCACGGCATGGCCGTCACCACCCGCGAGTGCCTCAAGGGCTTCGCCCCCGGTGCGGTGCTGTTCGTCACGGCGCTGCTGTCGATCACGCCGTTCTGCGACTGCTGGGGCTTCACCACGCCCTCGCTTGTGCCGGATATCGGCATCCTCGCCAGCGACGACATCGTGGCCGCGGAGACGGCGGCGCTGGACCTGGTCAAGGCCGAGGATTTCATCGAAGGCTCGCTGCCGGCGCCGCTGAAGCGCAGCGGCAAGGGGCACCTGTTCCAGCAGATCCACGGCAAGGACCCGTACATCCAGATTGAGGAGTGTGAAAAGGTCGGCCTGGGCAGCCCCAAGTACAAGCTCAAAGAGATCCGGTAGCACGGGCGCGGGTGCCGTGGCGGCGGACGCAGCCCGCAGCCACCATCCCCGATTGTTCGTGGCTGTCGGTCCTTCGGACCTCCCGCCACGGCACCTGAGAAGAAGGTTTGCATGAGCAATGAAGGAATCATTACTGTCGTTGTCGGCGGCGCGCTGCCGCCGAAGATGGTTCTGCGTTTGACAGATGCCGTTCCGGCAGGGGCGCTGCTGCGGTTGCGGGGAAACTCCTTTACCGCGGCGATGTCTGTGAAGGTCGTGGCCGTGCGCGCGGATGGGGCTTCGCTGGAGATCGTGCACCGCATGACGATGGAGGAGATGGTGGCGGACTGGGACTTCTTCACAGAGACCTTTTCGGCGGCGATCGTGAAGATCGACAAGGCCCTGAGCGCCGGGGCATTGCTGGAACTGGACATCCCCGAGATGCGCAGCAGTCACACCGCGGGCGTGACGTGGGCGGTTTCGGCAGGAGTGACAGACGCGATCAAGAGTCGCAGCTTTGCACCAGTCACCGCCGAGGCTGGTTTTCAATTTATCGCGAGTTCCGCTGCTACCATCAAGGCACTTCGCAAACCCGATGGCGCCGTGTTCGTCGAGCAGTTCGATTGTCATGACAATCCCGCGATTTCTGACGGAAGCGAGATCACCCTTGTCGGCGGCGACGGGGGAACAACTGCCAAGCCGCAAGCGGCGTTAGCCGCCACGCGCGTCGAGCTGCCCGCTGCTGCACGGGGATTGCGTGTAACAGTTACCGACGCCGCCGGGCGCACGGCGACATCCAATCCGACGCCGCTCGCCGCCGATGGAACGCCCATCTGGTTCGGCGAGTTTCACTGGCACTGCCACGTGAGCTGCGACGCCCAGCGGAATCTTGCCGACGCGTTGACCAGCGCCCGCGACGAACTGTGCCTGGACTTCGCAGGCCCGGCGGACCACATGGCGATGACGGGCAAGTACTACACGCCGCTGACGACGCGATATCAGACCGACGTGCTGCGGCGATTCAACGAGCCTGGGCGGTTCTGTCCGATCGTCGGGGCCGAACTGGGATGCCGCGGCGGCCATGGCAACATCTACTGCGACAGCATCGAGATGTTCCTGGAGTTGACCGACCGCTTCGAGAGCGAACTGTGGCCGCGATACAAGGGCCCGCACTTCTTCTACGACCTGCACCATCTGGCGTCGTTGTGCACGCCGGGCAAGACTATCATCGTGCCGCACCACACTAATCGCAACACCGGAGGCATGAGCGGGCCCGACGGGCGGCCGCTCTGGAACGCGATGCACTTTCCCATCCCGCCCGAGCGGCGGGCGGTGCGGCTGTTCGAGATCGTGCAGGGTAGCGGGTGCTATGAGTCGGAGGTGCTCGACGAGCAGTGGAAGATCGCCTGCGGCGGGCTGGGCGGCAGCGCCCGCACCGCGCTGATGCGCGGATACCGGTTCGGGTTCACCGGCGGAACGGATAACCATGACGGTTGGCCCAGCGTCGGGCATGGCGCGTGCAATGGGTTAACTGCGGTACAATCCAGGACTCTGGATAGTGCCTCGATCTTTCGGGCGCTGTACGAAAGAAGATGCTACGCCACAAGTGGCGCCAGGATCGCCGCGGACGTGACGTGCAACGGTTATCCGATGGGCAGCGAGATTAGACTCGCCGCCAGCGACACGCCGGTGTTCGACATCAACATACACGGGACCGCGCCCATCGCCGCGGTGCAGATCGTGCACTGCGGGTTCGTGCTGGCGGACTTGCCGGTGGAGATGGACTGCCTGGACTTCAAAGCTCAGTGGGCCGACGACCGCCGCGGCAGACCGCTCGAGGAGGCGTGGTACTTCGTCCGCGCCCGGCAGACGGATGGGCAATGCGTGTGGTGCAGCCCGTTCTGGATAGATTTATAGCTATCAGCTATCAGCTTTCAGCTGTCAGCTATCAGTTACAGCTTGGGAGTCTCCTGCTGATAGCTGAGAGCTGACACCTATGCGGAAGTTCGCACTATGAATAAGAAGGATGAACGCCTCGCCTGGTTCCGCGATTCCCGCTTTGGCATGTTCATGCACTTTGGGCTGTACTCGCTGCTGGGGCGGGGCGAGTGGGTGCTCAATCGCGAGAAGATCCCGCATGAGGAATACGAGGCCCTGGCTGACCAGTGGAAGCCCAAGCGCGGCTGGGCATGCGAGTGCGCGCGGCTGGCGAAGCGCGCGGGGATGAAGTACATGGTCCTGACAGCCAAGCACGCCGAGGGCTTTTTGCTCTGGAACTCGAAGATGTCCGACTACAACGCTGCCCGCCGCGGGCCCGGGCGCGACCTGGTCGCCGAGTATGTCGACGCCTGCCGGGCCGAAGGGTTGCGCATCGGCTTTTACTACTGCTTCATGGACTGGCATCATCCCGATGGCGAGATCTGCGAGCACGACGAAGCCGCCCGCAAACGATTCCTCGACTACTCGCGCGGGTGCATCCGCGAACTGATGACCAACTACGGCAAGATCGACATCATGTGGTACGACTGCCCCTGGCCGCTGATGGCGCCCGATCGCATCGAGGCCGGCACGTTCAACCGAATGGTGCGACGCCTGCAGCCGGACATCCTGATCAACGACCGCTCGCTCGTGCCGCAGGACTTTGCCACCACCGAAATGAACATGGACCCCAAGGACGGCCAGGCGTGGGAAGCGTGCATGAAGACCAACGCCGAATGGGGCTATGTTGACTACGGCCAGCCGGAAGACTGGCTCACCAGTCGCAAGGTGCTGGACATGATTCGCCACGCGACGCTGCACGGCGGCAATCTGCTGCTGAACATCGGCCCCAAGCCCGACGGCTCGATGCCGGAGGGTGCGTACAAGATGCTGCTGCCGATTGGAAAGTGGCTTGCGAGAAACGGCGAGGCCGTTTACGGCCGGCGCGTGCGCGACCAGAAACGCTATCTTGACTGGACGATGATCGGCCACTGGACGCGGCAGGGCAACACGGCGTATTACTGGATCGACCGCTGGATCGGCCCCGAGACGGTGATTGCGGGGTTCCAAGCCAAGGTCAAGCGCGCGAGCATTCTCGCCAGCGGGAGGCCGGTGAAGTTCAAGCAGATAGGCGACCGCGTGACGCTCTACGGCATGCCGGCGTCGAACCCCGACAAGAACGTGCACATCACGGTGATCAAGCTCGAGTGCGCCACCTACCCGCACCAGGAGCTAGGTATGGGGCGGGCGTAATATGGAGTGCGGCAACCTTAGCTGCCGCACTCTATATTATTTCGCCGGCGTGTAGTCCTTGAGGCCGAAGGGTTCGCCGTCGAGTTTCCACTCGGGCTTGTATTCGGCGCCCAGGAAGTGCAGCGCGGTGGGGGCCACCACGGTCAGGCCCGGGCCGGGGGAGACGACCTGCTTCTTGGCCGCTTCGCCGCTGACGATCACGAAGATCTTGCGTTCCTCCGGCGTATCGCTGCCGTGAGAGCCGTTAATCACTTCCTTGCCGGTCTTGGGATCCTTGTTCACGCGGTACGTTCCGCCGTGATCGGTCACCAGGATGATCAGCCACTCTTCGTTGGCGTAGGTCTTGCGTTTCTTGACGGCCTCGACGAGTTGACCGACCTGGGTGTCGGCCTTCTCGACGGCTTCCATATACTTGGGGCTCTTGGGCGAGAAGCCGTTGCCTTCGCCGGCGCCGTCGACCTGGTCGAGCTGGATGAACACCAGGTCGGGGTTCGTTTCCGTCAGGTGTTTGACGGCCAGGGCGGTCGTCGCGTCGTCGTCCTTGCCGTTGGCCTGATAGTCCGCCCCGGGTGTCATGCGATAGTCGACGTTGATTTCTTTCCAGGTGACGATCGAGGCGCTCCTGGCATCTGGCTTGGCGGCCTTGAGGCGCTGAAACATGTTGGGGTACGCGGCGTGGTTGGGCTTCCACTTGCGGTAGGAGATCGACAGGTGTTTGTCGCACCAGACGCCCATGAGCACGCTGTTCCACGAGGGCATGCTCTTGGTGTTCTGCCGCGAGGGCGTGCCCAGCACGCCGCCGCTGAAGCCGTCCCAGGTGACGGTCCCGGCCGCGGCGAGAGCTTTGATGTTCGGCGCCTTGGCGGCCTGCACCGCGTCGGGCATGCACCCGTCGATGCCGATCACCAGCACGTGCTTACTCTTGGCGCCCGAGGCCGGCGCGGCCGAAATCGTGTCAGAGGCAAGCAGCGAGATCATTCCCAGCAAAGCGGCCAACGCGACACACAAGGCGGCGATTCTCATGACGTTTCCTTTCAGGGACTTCTGGAAGATGTAACACCGCGAGGCTGAAAAGGGCGCTGCAATTATAAGCCTATCGGAACAGACGGCACGGATGTTCAGGCCCAATCCACAATTCTTCGCCATCGGGCATTTGGAAATCTCGCGCGTTCCTGCTACGATCAGCTTCCCCGAAAGGCAGGCACAACTTGAAGATCGTCAAGAACTACATCAACGGCAAGTGGGTCGATGCCGAGAATACCGGCTACATTGACGTCGAGAATCCCAGCACCGGGGCGGTCATCGCCCGCACGCCGCTTTCGACCAAGGCTGAAGTCTATCGCGCCATCGACGCGGCGGCTGAGGCGTTCAAGACGTGGCGCCACACGCCGGTCTCGCGGCGCGTGCAGCCGCTGTACATGCTCGTCGAACTGCTGCGCAAGAACGAAGAGACCATCGCCCGCATCCTCGTCGAGGAGATGGGCAAGAGCCTGCCCGACGCCCGGGCCGAGATGAAACGCGTCTTCGAGAATTGCGAGGTCGCCTGCGGCATGCCGGTGCTGCAGCAGGGCGACAAGCTCGTCGGCTCGTCGTTCGGCATCGACGGCGAGGTGCTGCGCCTGCCGCTGGGCGTGTTCGCGATGATCGCTCCGTTCAACTTCCCCGGCATGGTGCCGTTCTGGTTCATCCCCTACGCCATCGCCACCGGTAATACGTACGTTGTCAAGGCCTCCAAGCAGGTGCCCATGACGATGCAGTTCATCGCCGGCCTCATCGACCAGATCGGCCTGCCGGCGGGCGTGTTCAACCTCGTCAACGGCGACAAGGCCGTGGCCGACGCGTTCATGGAGCACCCCAAGGTCGTTGGCGTCTCGCTGGTGGGCTCGACGCCCACGTGCAAGGTCGTCGCCGAAACGTGCGCCAGGAACAACAAGCGCTTCCAGGCGATGGGCGCGGCCAAGAACCATCTGGTGGCCATGCCCGACGCCAAGCTCGACGACATGATCCGCAACATGGTCAGCTCATGCTACGGCTGCGCGGGGCAGCGATGCATGGCGTCGTCGGCGATCGTGGCCGTGGGCGAAGAGAACTACCGCACCGTCTGCAGGGAGTTCGTCAAGGCTTCGCGCGACGTGGTCGTGGCCGATCCGCTGGATCCCAAGGTGGCCGACGAGCAGATGCTCATGGGCCCGGTGATTTCGGAGAAGGCACGGCAGTTCATCCTCAAGATGATCGACAAAGGGGTGGCCGAGGGCGCGACGCTGGCCCTCGACGGCCGCAAGATCACGATCCCCGGCTGCGAGAAGGGGCACTTCGTCGGCCCGACGGTCTTCACCGACGTCAGGGAAGGCATGGAGATCCACAAGACGGAGATCTTCGGCCCGGTGGTGGTGCTGATGAAGGCCGCCAGCCTCGACGAGGCCATCGCCATCATCAATCGCCACGAGTACGGCAACGGCGCATCGATCTATACGCAAAACGGTTACTGGGCCCGCAAGTTCAAGCTCGAGGCCGAGTGCGGGATGATCGGCGTGAACGTGGGCATTCCCGCCCCGGTTGCCTACCTGCCCTTCGGCGGCATGAAAGCCTCGCAGTGGGCCGACATCAAGGCACAGGGCAAGGCGATCATCAACTTCTTTACAGACGATAAGATCGTTACGGAGCGGTTCTATCCGGAAGAGTAGGGGAGAAGAAGAAACCGACGACGAGGACGAGGACGATAATACTCTTCTTCGCATGTTGGGAGCTCGACCGCTAACGTGCAACGCTGAACGAGTTTCTACCGTACTCGTCGTCGTCCTCGTCCTCGTCGTCGGTTGTTTCCCTCCCCGACCACGAAGTCTTCACTTACGAAAGATGGCAACCACATCCGCATCGTCGCAGAGAAAGTAACCAGCGGCCAGCAGGGCGTACGTCTTGGGATTAAGCCACAGCTTCGCGCTGGCCAGGGGCATGTCGAAGAGGGTGTCGATGGTGCCGTCGAACTGCCGCATGTAATGATGCAGGAACGGCAGCGAGAGCACCGGCATGTTTGTGTATGGCGTGGGGTAGTAGCGTTCCAGTTGCCAGCCCAATGACTGGCCCGCATTGCGCAGAGCCTCGATCGACAGGATGTGCCGGTGATACGGCTGGTGCAGCGGGTGGATGAACTTGGCCGGGCGCGACAGGTCGATGCCCGAGGCGTTGGGCGTGCCGATGGCGATGGCGGCGCCGGGCGCGGCGAGTGAGTCCAGCGTGGCCAGCACGGCGCGCGGGTCGGCGGCGTGCTCGATCACGTCCTGGGCGATCACCATGTCGTATCGCCGTTCAAGGCAGGATTTATCGCCGTGCGCGGCCGAGTAGGGGTCGTAACCGATGGCGTTGAATCCCTGCTCGTTGAGGTACTGCACCAGCAGCCCGCTGCCGCAGCCGTAGTCGATGACGCTCTGTCCCACGGCCAGCCCCGCCCGGCGCAGGCGCCGCGTCAGCCGGCGGTAGCCCGCCCGCAGGAGGCCGTTGAGCTGCTGTTTGAAGAACGGGTACTTGGCGTAGTAGGGGGCCAGATCCGCCTCATCGCGGCTGTGGATGCTCCTGCACGAGGGGCATCGCCAGACGGCAAACGCCTCGGCCGCAAAGGCTCGCACGTTGGAATGCACCAGGGCAATCTGTGGATCGCTGGCGGCGGCGTTGCATATGCAGCATTCGTAGCTCATGGGCGGTAGTGTAGCATAGGCGATCCGACGGGTGCCACGCACAACTCCGTTGTGCGTGTTCCTGATCGTCAGGGTCAGGTCGGGGATGCACGGGCGAGACGCCCGTGCCACACAGCAAGAGCATGGGCGAGACCTGTCCCTTGGGGACGCCCATGCCCAGCGCCCCAGCATAAGCTGGAAAGCCTGTGCCACCATGCGGTATAATGCCAACCGCATTCCACCTGAAAGGATATCACTTGGAATCATGGGCTGCGGACATCCGGTTCGAGCGGCAGGGGCTGTTGACGCGCACGCTCAAGGCATTGCTGGTGAACCCAGTGGGCAATTATTTGCCCGCCAAGCTGCTTCGTGGGCTGCTGAAGTGGACCAAGAGCGACGTTGCGGCCTCGAACTGGGCGGACCCTGGCGGGTGGCGCAGCATGGTCATCAGCTACAGCGGCAACCCGCCCAAGGGCATCGACAAGATTTTGGTCAAGGGCGGGACGATCCCAATGGCCCTGCGCAATCGGCGGCGGCTGGCCTCGCGGCTGATTTCGCGCCTGATCGATCAGGCAGGCCACGCTCCCGCGCACGTACTGTGCCTGGGGGCCGGGCCCGGCACGATCATCATGGACGCCATGTGCGAAGCCAAAGCCGCCAGCGAGACCACACTGGTCGACATCAGCGGCGACGCCTTCGAGCACGGGCGTCAGATGGCCGCCCAGCACGGCCTGAGCGAGCGCGTGAAGTTCATCCAGGGCGACGTGTGCAGCGTCAAGGACATGCTCGACCACCGCACCGACATCGTCAAGATGATGGGCATCTGCGAGTACCTCCAGGACGACCAGATCGTCAGCATCGCCAAGGCCGTCGCCGAACTGATGCCCCCCGGTTCGGCGCTGGTGTTCAACAGCCTCTCGACGCAGCACGGGACCGACCGCTTCTTCCGCCGCGTGTTCGGGCTGCACATGATCCACCGCACGCCCGAGCAGCTGCAGGGCCTGTTCTCGCAGGCGGGCTTCGGCAACTATGTGGCCTTCACCGAGCCGCTGAGAGTCTACACCGTTGTGGTGGGCAAGAAGCTTTCGCCCGCCGCGGGGCAAGGAAACCCCTGATGCCGCAGCTACAGGTTCCATGGGGCCAATGTCAACTGGCCTTCTCGCTGCCCGAGCACTGGAAGGTGCAGCAGATCGCCCAGCCGGAACTCAAGCCGGCAGGCGACGACTGGCGCGACCGCATCGCCATGGCGCTGCACCAGCCGGTGGCCGGGCTGCCGCTGGGGCGGCTGCTGGCGGCGCGGCGCGGCGGGCGGGTGGCGATCATCGTCGAGGACCTTACGCGGCACAGCCCGCTGAGTGAAATTCTCCAGGTCGTGCTCCGCGAGATCGAATACGCCCAGTTCCCCAAGAGCCAGGTCGAGATCGTATTCGCAGCCGGGATGCACCCGCCGATGACGGCCGCGCAGGTGCGGGAAAAACTCGGCCCTTGCGCTGACGAGGGCATTGCGTGGCGGTGCAACCCGTGGCACGATCCCAAGCAGTACGTGCGCGTCGGGCGCGCGGGGCGCGTCGATTTGTGGATCGACCGCGGCGTGGCCGACGCGGACCTGCGCATCCTGATCTCTTCAGTCAGCCCGCATCTGCAGGCGGGCTTCGGCGGCGGATACAAAATGTTGCTGCCGGGCTGTTCGATGCTCAAGACGGTCCGCGGGCTGCACCGTTTCGGCGCGTTCGGCAAGCCGCGCCAGCTCGTGGGCCTGGGGCCTGACCGCAACGCCATGCGGGCGGCCATCGACGGCGCCGGACAGCTCATCGACCAGCGCCACGGAACGACCTTCGCCCTGGAATATCTGCTCGATGCCAACGACCTGCCGACGTTCATCGCCGCCGGGGCGCCCATGCCCACGCACACGATGCTCATCAAGCAGTGCGCGGTGGCCTGCGGCGTGGTGCCCAACGGAGCGGCCGACGTGCTGATCACCAACGCCCACCCGCGCGACGTGGACCTGTGGCAGTGCTTCAAGTGCATCCCCAACACGCGCTGGGCCGTTCGCCCCAACGGCGTGATCATCTGCCTGGCGCGATGTCCCGAGGGACTGCGCGAGATGAAGACGATGTCCTGGCCTCTATCGCCTGCCGCCACGCGCAAAGTCGTGCAGTGGCTGGGGCCATCGACGCTGTGCTCGCTGGTGGACCGGCTGGTGACGCACATTGCCGGTGATTCGTCATGGTTCCTCCGCCTGGCCACGCAGACCATCGAGCGAAACCCGATCTTCATGGTCTCGCCCACGCTGGTCGAGCAGGGCGTGAAGTTCCCGGGAATCTCGATGTTCGCCACGGTTGAAGAAGCCGCCGCCGCGGCCGACGTGCTCCTGGGCGGCGGTCCGCAGCGCGTGGCGGTCTACCCTTGGGGCGGGGCGAGCTACCCGGTGGCACAGACATAAAAGCGGTAGCCGGTTGCCAGCAGCCCGTAGCCAGGAACAACCGAGAAATACCACCAGCTAACCAGTTAACCAGTTAACCAACCAACGATATGGACACATTCGCCTTCATCCTGACCTGCATCGTCGGCGTCTGCGCCGGTGAGTGGCTGGTGCGCAATCTGCTGGCCCTGCCGGTCTGGCGGCGGACGTTCCATCTCCAGCACGACTGGGACGCCCCGCAAACGCCCACGCCGCCGCTGTCGGTGGTGGTGGCCGCCAAGGACGAAGAAGCCAACATCGAGACCTGCGTCCGCACAATGCTCGATCAGGATTACCCCGACTACGAGCTGATCGTCGTCAACGACCGCAGCAGCGACCGGACGGGTGAGATCGTCCGCCAGATCGCGGCAACCGATAAGCGTCTGACGCTCATCGAGATCGACCGTCTGGGCGAGGGCTGGTGCGGCAAGAATCACGCGATGTATCATGGCATCAAACGGGCTCGTGGCGAGTGGATCCTCATGACCGACGCGGATTGCCGCCAGGCCTCGCGGCGGACGCTGTCGCTGTCGATGGCGTTCGCCCAGTCGCGCGGCGCCGACCTGCTGAGCCTTCTGCCAGCGCTGGAGCTCGAGTCATTCTGGGAAAAGCTCCTCCAGCCGGTCTGTGTGGGGGTGCTGATGGTCTGGTTCCGACCCGACAGGGTCAACAATCCCAAGAAACCGCAGGCCTATGCCAACGGCATGTTCATGCTGATGCGTCGTGCCGCATACGACGCCATCGGCGGCCACGAGGCCATCAAGGGCAGCCTGATCGAGGACATGGACATGGCCCGGCGCATTAAGCGGTCGGGCATGACGTTATGCATGGTGCCCAGCGAAGGTCTCTTTCACGTGCGAATGTATACGACGCTGGGGCAAATCCTGCGCGGCTGGAATCGGATATTCTTCGGCGCCTTTCGCAGCTTCTGGCGGGTGCTATTGGCGTTTTGCGTGCTGGCGTACAAGGGTCTCACCTGCTACATCGCAGCCGCCCTGGGCCTGGGTCTGCACGCCGCCGGGGCCGGCGAGGCGTGGCGGACCCTAGGCCTGTTGGGCCTGGCCGGATCGGTCGTCGAGACCATCATGGTCTGCCGGTATTACGTTTACACCAAGTCGAAATGGTATCTCGGGCTGATCTATCCCTTCAGTTGCGCCTGGGTCTGCGTCATGCTGCTGCGATCGCTGCTGATGTACCGCCGCAGCGCCAAGCTGTCATGGCGAGACACGATCTACACCGCCAACTCCAGCCCGGACGCCCTCGACGCCTGATTGTGGAGTGCGGCAGCTAAGGCTGCGCACTCCATAGGGCTTATGCAAAGAACTCGTCGCACACTTCGCGGGCGAGTTTCACCCAGCGCACGGGGCGGGTCCGGTCGCCGCTGAAGGTGTGGATGTCCTTCATCACGATCTCGAAGTTGCAGTTCTTTGCGGCCTGGCACGTCGCGCGGACGTCGGCCTTGAGAGCCTGCTCGTCAAAGCGCGGCGTGCTGATCGATGCGGGGTTGGGTTTGCGGCAGAAGATAACCTTGCGTCCGCAGCCTTCGGCCATCACGTCCTGGTCTGCCCAGGGCGAAACTGAGATCGCCCGCAGGTTGGGGATGTTTTTCAAGATGTGCCAGCGGTTGTTGACGGGCTCGCAGCAGCCGTAGTACGTCAGGCCGAATCGCTTCATCAGGTCGAGCTGGTAGGGATAGATGAACTCGTCGAACATCGCCGGCGAGACCCCGACGGTCTCCTGCGATTCGCTGAGGACCCATTGGTCCTTCAGCCGCACCGGGCCGCCTTCTTTGAAGCCCGGGCCGGGCAACTCGTGCGTGTAGCCCAGCGAGCCCGAGCCGATGTAATGGTCGCGGTTGTTCAGCGCCAGCAAGCCTTCCTTTTCGACAAACAGCGCGTGATTGACGTGATCGTCGCGCAGGAACGCCATCAGGCGGTGCAGGCCTTTGGGGTTGTCGTACATCGCCATCATCAGCCCCTCAAGGCCGATGAGATTGATCGCTGTGCCGGTCATGCCCATCGTCCACCAGAACCACCCGCCAAGCTGAACGTCGAAGATTCCGCCGAAGACCTCCTCCAGGCGGGCCTTCTCTTCCAGTGTTCCCTCGCGGTGGACGCTGAAGGTACGAGGTTTGAGCTTGTCAAAATCCTTATCCAGGTCCTTGATGGGCGGGTCCCACTTGACGCTGCCTCGGGCGCCGTCGGCCGTCGGGGCCGAGTGCGTCACGGCCTGCACCCCGTAGTCGCTGCCGCCGACGCCCCACATGGCGAAGACGGTCGGTTCGACGACGTGGTCGTCTTTGACTTCTTCAAACATGTACAGCTTGGAGCGCATGCCGTATTCCTGGCCGCGAGCCCAGTTGTCCTTGCAGAGCAGCCGCTCGCCAAGGCCCACCAGCCCCATGATCTCGCCCTGTTCGATCAGGATCAGCGGCCGCCCCGGCTCGAGCCGGCGATGGCGGTACCACTCGTTGCGCCGCTCGACGTTGACCGGGTCGTGAGAGACCTCGAGCACGCGCTTGGCCAGGTCGCGAAGGATTTTGACGTCGCTGTCGGGAATGAACATTGTTAGCTCTCAGCTTTCAGCTATCAGTGAAAACGTAAGGCCTCGGACTTCAGACTTCTGACTTCAGGCGCCCCAGGTCTGAAGTCCGAAGCCTGCAGCCGTAACCCGCCAGCCATCAGCCGCCAGCCACCGGTGTTTTTCACCGATAGCTGACAGCTGATAGCTGACAGCTTCTTTATCTTACTTCTTGTCCCACGCGTGCAGTGCGGCGTTCTTCGAGCACCACATGTGCTTGGGCTTGGAGGCGAAGTCCAGCTTGATCAGGACCGTCTCGGTCGAGAGCTTGTCCGGGCATTCCTTGGGCAGGCCCTTGAGCACGATGCGCTCCTGCTTCATGTCCTGCGTGAAGGCGATCTTCTTGCCGTCCATGAACGAGGCGCGCAGCAGCTTGGTCCTGAAGCCCGCCAGCGGCAACTCGGCGCCGGGCCAATGCTTCACCCATGCGTAGATCGTCTTGCCCTTCTGCGTGTGGGCGCAGCAGGCGCTGGTCCAGCCGATGTTCGGGCGGTCGAAGTTGCCGTAGAACGCCTCTTTGTTCTTGGCGATCCACTTGCCGACCGTCCGCAGCGGCTCGAAGGCCTCCTTGGGCACCGAGCCGTCCGGCGCAGGGCCGATGTTCAACAGCAGGTTGCCCTGCCCGCTGCAGCAGGTGTGCAGCATCTGCAGGATGTCGCGCGAGCGGTGCGTGTCGTGGGCGGCGGCGCGCATGTAGCCCCACGAAACGTGGTTGAAGGTCATGCAGGCTTCCCAGCCGCGGCCGGCTTCGGCGGCGCGCACGGAGCCCTCGGGGGTCGAGAAGTCCTCGGGGATCTGCGAGCGGTCGTTGATCAGGATGTGCGGCTGAAGCTCGCGCACCATCGTGTTGATCTTGACCGATTCCCACTTCTCGGGGCTCTGCAGCGGGCACGACACGTCGTACCACAGGATGTCGATCTTGCCGTAGTTGGTCATCAGCTCGCGCACGAGGCCCTGCGTGTAATCGATGAAGCGGCGGCGGGCCTTTTCGTCGTGGGCGCACGTGGCGCCATCGGGATGATGCCAGTCCATCAGCGAGTAGTAGAAGCCGATCTTGAGGCCGAACTCGCGGCAGGCGTCGACGTATTCCTTCACTAGGTCGCGCTTGGGCCCGCGCTTGGCGGCATTGAAGTCCGTCAGCTTGGTGTCCCACAGGCAGAAGCCTTCGTGGTGCTTGGTCGTCAGCACCATGTACTTCATGCCCGATTCCTTGGCGAGCTTCGCCCACTCGCGCGGGGCGCGGGGCTTGGGCTTGAACGTGTCGGCCAGCTTCTCGTATTCTTCCTTGGGAATATTTTCGATGGCCCAGACCCACTCGTTGCGCTCGAGCTGGGCGTAGAGGCCCCAATGCACGAACATGCCGTAACGCGCCTCGGTCCACCATTTCATGCGCTTGGGCCGGCTGGCGGCTACGGAATCCAGATACTTCTTCTTGGACAATGCCATGACAAAAGCTCCTTTAGAATTAGTCCGCCCGCTCCTGCCCGGCAGGGACGGGATTTGAGGATTGTAGAATTCACTGTGAACAAGTCAAAGGCATTCGCTTCGGGAAAAAACGGGAACGGCTAGGGAGACGACGAGGCTACCAGTCTCGACGAGCGAAACCCACCGGTCCCATGATGACGGTGCCCGTTGTGTGGTCACGACGATAGGAAAACCTAACAGTCCAAAGAACGTATGTTGCTGCATCCGAAAAACAAATCTCAAATTCATTGTGCTGGCCATAGTTGCTCAGACCGAAGTCAATGGCCACGATTTCAGGATCGCCTGAAACTCCCTTTGATTCCATGAATCTACTTATGTACTCAAGCCCCTGGGATAGCAGATCCTCCAAGCGTACTTCGCATGCCTTGGCCATTTCTACATTCACGTCAAATGGTCCAGAATCATCGCCTGCCAAATGAATCTCAATCTCGGTGTTGCGGAACACGCTGAACCAACTACCCGGACGAGGCATGAAAGTCATGTGCTTCTATCCTGTTGAAGTTGCATTACAGCCCCTGGTGCCGGGGCAGCATTCTACCATCCCGCCGCTCGCGCTACTCTGAATGCTTCTTGCGTTGTTCCGCCCGAAGCGGCCGCGACATCAGGGCGACAATGGCTTCGTCTGGAGTGGCCTTGCCTTCCAGCACGTGATGCACCGCCGTGGTGATGGGCATATCGACTTTGAGCCGCCCGGCCAGTTCGATGACGCTGGTGGTGGTGGCCACGCCTTCGACGACTGATTCGCTGGCGGCCAGAACATCTTTGACGCTCTTGCCGCGGCCGACGGCTTCGCCGAAGGAGCGGTTTCGCCCGATGGGGGAGAAGCAGGTGGTGACAAGGTCGCCCATGCCGGCCAGGCCCGCGAAGGTTTCCTCTCGTCCGCCCATGGCGGCGCCGAGGCGGGCTATCTCGACGAGCCCTCGCGTCAGCAGGGCGGCCTTGGCGTTGTCGCCGGCGCCGAGGCCGTCGAGCATGCCTGCGGCGATGGCGATGACGTTCTTGATCGCCCCGGCCAGTTCCACCCCGGGCAAGTCCGGATTGGTGTAAACGCGGAAGTACGGGCGGTTGATGATCTGCTGAACGCGAAGGGCCAGCGAGTCGTCGGTAGACGCCACCGTCACCACGGCCAGGCGATGATCGGCCACTTCGGGCGCGATGCTGGGACCGGAAAGTGCAGCCAGCCCCCGCGGTGCTTTGCGCCCGCCGTCGAGCACGTCGCGCAGGATCTGCGTGGGCAGCAGCAGCGTGTGATTCTCGATGCCCTTGGTCACCGAGCAGATCGGCAGGTCGGCTGGGCAATGGCTCTTGAGCCGCTGCCAGACGCCGCGCATGAATTGGGTGGGCACGGCCGAGATCGCCAGCGTGGCTCCGGCCAACGCGCGGGCGTCGTCGCCTGTGACCTCGACGCACTGGGGCAGCGGATGGCCGGGCAGGAACCGCGTGTTATCGCGCTGGCGGGCGAGGCGGTCCGCCGCGTCGGGGAACGCCGACCACAGCCGTACGCTGACGCCATTTTCGGCCAGCATCAGCGCACAGACGGTGCCCATGGCCCCGTCGCCGATGATGGAAACCTGTTCACGCATGGGCAAAACGGTAACCGCAGAGGCCGATAAAGTCCAGAGCCGTACGTAGCACGGGCATCTTGCCCGTGCTACTCACGGGCGAGACGCCCGTGCTACTTTGCACGTTGCCTTGAGGGGGATTGCCGATAGAATGCTCTGTCGCTGCGGATAAGGAGATTTTCGTGGACGAGCAGTTTCACATAGAGCACCTGCCCAATGGCGTGACGCTCCTGGGCCAGTCGATGAAGGATGTGTCCTCGGCGGCCGTCACCTTCGCCGTGCCCGCCGGGTCGGCGTTCGACCCGGCGCCCTTGGCCGGGGCGGCTGCGGTCATCAGCGAGTGGATCATGCGCGGCGCCGGCGACCGCGACACGCGGGCGCTCAACGACGCCCTGGATAACCTTGGCTGCCAGCACGATGCCTCCGTCGTCAGCGAGTTTGTGCAGCTTTCGTCGGCCCAACTCGGCCGTAACCTGGCCCAGGCGATGGAGATCTTCGCCGACATCCTTCTGCGCCCGCGTCTGGAGGCCGCCACCTTCATCCCCGCGCGCAGCCTTATCCTGCAGGACCTGCAGTCGCTCGACGACGAACCGGCGCGCAAGGCCGTCATGATGCTGCGCGAACGGTTCTACCCCAGCCCGCTGGGACGCAGCATCTATGGAAGCGTCGAGTCGCTGGAGTCGCTCGAGGCCCGCTCACTGGAAGACTACGCCCGCAACGCCCTGGGGCCGTGCGGCACCATCGTCGCCGTGGCGGGCAACATCGACTGGCCGGCCTTCGTCGACCAAGCGGCCCGGCTGCTGGGCGATTGGGAGGCTCCCGGCCCGGCCGCTCCGGCGGTAACCGCCGCGGCCGCCGGCGTGACGCACATCGAGCGCGACAGCGCCCAGATGCACATTACGCTGGGGCACAAGGCCTGCCCGGCATCGGACGAGCGATTCTACGCCGCCCATCTGGCCGAGACGGTGCTCTCGGGTGGGATGAGCAGCCGCCTCTTTACGCACGTGCGCGAGGAGCGCGGGTTGGCGTACCACGTCTCGACGCACTACCACAGCCTCAAGGGCCATGCCGGCATGTTCACCTACGCCGGCACCGTGCCGGAGAAGGGTCAGGAGACGCTCGATGTGACCGTGCGGGAGCTCAAACGGATCGTCGAGGGCATCGCCGACGACGAGATGCACCGCGCCAGAACGCAGTACAAGAGCGCCACGGTGATGGCCGGCGAATCCACCTCGGCCCGCGCCTTCGCCCTGGCCGGCGACTGGTACCACCTGGGCCGCCTGCGAACCCTGGAGGAAACCATCGCCGCCATCGATGCCGTCAGCATCGAGGACGTGCTGGACTACGTGCGAGAGTTCCCGGCTGCAGACTTCACGGTCATGACCATTGGTCCCAATGCGCTGGACACCAGCGCCCTGTAGGAAGACGCCATGGAGTTCAAACAGACGCAACTGAGCAACGGCCTGCAGGTGGTCGGCGAGATCAACCCGTCGGCGGCCTCGCTGGCGGCGGGGTTCTTCGTCCGCACGGGCAGCCGTGACGAGACGCCGGAAATCTCCGGCGTGAGCCATTTTCTTGAACACATGGTGTTCAAGGGCACGGACAAGCGAAGCCCCTTCGACGTCAACCGCGACTTCGACACCATGGGCGCCCGGTACAACGCGTTCACCAGCGAGGAATCGACCGTCTTCTACGGCGCCGTCGTGCCGGAGTTCCAGTCGCCACTGATCGACCTGCTGGGCGACATCCTGCGCCCGTCGCTGCGTGGCGAAGATTTCGACATGGAGAAGAACGTCATCCTGGACGAGATCGCCCGCTACGAAGATCAGCCGCAGTTCAAGGTCTACGAGAAGCTCATGGGCCAGTTCTTCCGCGGCCACCCGCTGGGCAACAACGTCCTGGGCAGCCCCGAGTCGATCCGCGCCCTGAAGCGCGACGACATGCAGGCGTATTTCGACCGGCGGTACTCGGCCGGCAACGTCGTGGTGGCGGCCACGGGCAATATCGATTTCGACCTCCTGGTCGCCGATGTGGAAAAGGCCTGCCGGCGTTGGAAACACTTCGAGGTGACGCGCGACACGCCGCCGGTGCGGGGCAATACCGATCAGACCGTCATCGCCGACGCCAAGATGGTGCATGAGAACATCGCCCTGATGTCCGCGGCGCCGTCGTCGCAGGACGACGACCGCTACGCCGCACAGCTCCTGGCGGCGATCATCGGCGACTCGACCGGCAGCCGCCTGTATTACGCGTTGATCGACCCGGCCATCGCCGACCAGGCCAGCATGTCCTTCGATGGCATGGACCAGGCCGGCGCG
>JAJFVE010000078.1 GCA_021371965.1 Planctomycetaceae bacterium | reverse complement strand
GGTCGTTGCCGGTGGCCATGACCACGTCGCCGACCCAGTTGGGCAGGAAGACGACGATGCGATTGAACTCATCGGACATGGCGACATTCTACCGAGCGGGACGGGCGATTGCACGGGCCGACGCGAAGGGATGGATAGATGGATGGATCGGGGAAGAACCCGTCGAGTGAGCTCGACCGTTAACGAAACTGGCGCGGCGGTTACCGCACGATCGGATCGTGCAACCCCTGCGTCTGCAGGTCCGTCCAAGTGGGGTAATACGTCGCGTTGTAGATCAGCACGTCTTTGCCGACGACGGCTGGGGACAGGCCCGCTTCCATCATGCTCATGGCGGCGGCCTCGCTGCCGCAGATGCCGCGCTGCAGCTTGGGGAACTGGCCCTTGAGCGTGGCCAACTGGCTGATCATGCGGTCCTCGACCTCGACGGTCGGCATGCCACTGTCGCTGGTGGTCAGCCGCCATCGCTGCCTCTGCCACAGCAGCACCGGCCCGTCGGGGTAGCCGTTGGACGTGACACGGGCGTGCACCATCTCCTGCTCGCTGATCGTCGATCGCGTGACGTACAGCACATATCCCGTGCGGGCGAACTTCGCCAGGACCGCCTTGGCGGCCTCATGCTCGGCCTGGCCGCTCTTGGGCAGGCACTCCAGTTCCACCGCCAGCACCGGCTTGGAGGCTTCCCAGATGTAGACGTGGGCCTGCTCGCGGACCTCCTCGCCTTCAAAGTCGCTCAGGTCCACCTTCAGCAGGTAGCTGCCCGGCTTGGCTGGGGCGGGCAGGCTCACGCCGGCGTAGCCCTGCTTGTCGGTGAAGGCCGCACGCTCCGGGCCGTTATCGATGCGGAACCGCAGCGGCTGCTTCTCCATCGCCATGTTGATAAAGATAAAATCGGTCCGCCGCAGTCGCACCACGACGGGCACGTCCTTGCCGGCCGCAGCCACCTGATCCCCCAGAAGCATGTTGTACGACCCGCCGCACCCGCCGGCTGTCAGGACGCACAGCATCAATAGAGTCGCAACCGCGCCGCCCCCGCAGAGGCGACGTCTACTTGGCACGTTGTTTCCCAGGCTCGTTAACACATCCCGCCTTTCGTGCTCCCATTTAACAGCCCGCCGGGGCGTTTGTCAAAGCCGGAAGACGTACCACAGAGGCACAGAGATCACTGAGGTGGAAACAAGAACAGCGCCGACACTGTTTGTTGTTTCTTCCTCTGAGCCCTCTGCGCCTCTGTGGTAAGTTTTTCATCCGCAGCCCATCGTGCCGATATACTGAATGTTCTAAGGCTGGAGCAAGCGATGATTATTGACCGTGATTTCATCCAAGGCGACCCGTGGCGGGTCTTCCGCATCATGAGCGAGTTCGTCGAAGGCTTCGAGATGATGAGCCAGTTCGGCCAGGCCGTCTCCATCTTCGGCTCGGCCCGCACGCCGCGATCGCACAAGGACTACGCCAACGCCCGCCGCCTGGCGCACATGCTGGCCGAGCTCAACTTCACCATCATCACCGGCGGCGGGCCCGGCATTATGGAGGCCGCCAACCGCGGCGCCTTCGACGCCGGCGGAACCTCCGTCGGGCTCAACATCACCCTGCCCCACGAGCAGCAGGCCAACCCCTACGCCACCATCAGCCAGGACTTCCGATACTTCTTCGCGCGGCTGGTCATGTTCGTCAAGTACGCCAGCGCCTTCGTGTGCTTCCCCGGCGGTTTCGGAACGCTCCACGAGTTCTTCAACTCGATGACCCTGATCCAGACTGGCAAGGCCGAGAAGTTCCCCGTCATCCTGATCGGCAGCACGTACTGGCGCGGCCTGATCCGCTGGTTCAACACCTCGATGCTCGACCACGACTTCGCCAAGGTCGACCCCGACGACATGAACCTCTTCCACGTGACCAACGATCTCGACGAGGCCGCCGCCATCATCGACGCCTCCTGGAAGGCCGCTCTGGCACGACAACGCGCCGTCACAGGACCCGAACGCCCCACCGGCGAAGGAACCGTGGCTGGCAAACCCTCGCGAACCTACCCCCACGGCGGCCGCAAGCACCGCGTAAAGTGGTAGGAACGCTCACCGTGGCGAGCTTCACTCCACCGGATCATACCCGCCCCTGCACAGCGGGTTGCACCGCACAATCCGCCACAGTCCCTTGGCTGTGCCGCGCAGCGCCCCTTTCGTGCGAACCGCCTCGATGAAGTAATTGCTGCACGTCGGCGTGAAGCGGCACGTGCGGCCGACGATGGGCGAGAGCGTCACCTGGTACAACCGCACCGCGGCCACGAGCACCTCGACGACGGCGCGGTCGAACTGGCGCAAGAGTCCTCGCATCGTCATTGGCCGGACCCTTCCAGCCCATGCCCGTCCCGGGTCGCGCGGACGGCCAGTTTCGCCAGCGACGACTGCAGGCCCGCCAACGTCGGATGCTTTCCCGCGTGCGGCATGATGATGAAATCCCACCCAGTCGGCAGGTCGCCGCGCGTCAGGCGAAACGCCTCGCGACAAAGCCGCTTGACGTAATTCCGCTGCACCGCCCCGCCGTGCCGCGAACCCACCGCCACCCCCACCCGCGAGTGCGCGAGCCCGTTGGCCAGCGCGTACAGGCGCGTCAGGCCGTCCGACGCCTGCCGCCCCTGCTCGATCGCGCGCGAAAACTCCGCCCCGCGCTTGACGCGAAATTGGCTGCCGAATCGCTGGTCCATAGCCCGTATCATACGGCAGCGGGCCCGAAGCCGGAAGACTTACCACGCAGGCACGGAGATCGCCGAGGACGCCGCGTTGTTTCTTCCCCTGAGCCCTCCGTGCCTCTGTGGCAAGCCCCTTTCGCCTCGGCCGATGGATCAGGCCGACTTGACGTCGATGTCCACGTCGACGCCGTGCGTGAGCGTGTTGAACACCGGCGAGAATAGCGCCAGCTCTTTCAGCCGCGCCAGGTTGCGCGCGTCGGCCTTGACACGGAACTGGACGCGGATCTTCGAAAAGCCCTTGAGCACGTCCGGCGCCAGGCCGAGGAACCCCCGCAGGTCGATGTCGCCCTCAACGTGCGACTGGACCTCCTCGAGCTCGATCCCTCGCGCGGCCGCATGGGCGACCATGCTCGTCGTCATGCAGGCCGCCAGCGCGTTGAGCAGGTGTTCCACGGGGTTGGGCGCTTCGTCGCGCCCCGAGAGCATCGCGGGTTCGTCAGACCGCAGCTCGTACGATTGCTTGTGCTCCATCTCCTGCCGCGCGACATAGAACCCGCGGACGCGCGAGCAGTTCTGCGTGCCCTCGATCCACTCGTTGCTCAGGCGGAACTTCGCCTTGGCCAGGCCCGCGTCGCCCTTGACGGCCTCTATCGTCTCCTGTAGCGTCTGCGTGTCGATGCCGTTGATCATGCCGGTTTTCTGCGGCGTAGCCATGTCCGTCCCCCCCATTGGATGATTTCCCGTCAGTGGATTATAGCGCCGCAGCGAGGCACTCCATATTGTCCATGGGCCGTCGCCGTGATAGACTCATGCCGCTCAAGGAGTCTTCACCGTGTCATTACTTGACGACATCGCGGCGCTGCAGCAGCAGGCGTTGGCCGAACTGGCCGCCGCCGGCGACGCCCGCGCACTGGAAGATTGGCGCATCAAGTACCTCGGCACCAAGGGGCAGCTCAAGGCCCTCATGCAGCGGCTTAAGGAAGCCCCCGCCGAAATCAAACCCGCCGCGGGCAAGGCCGCCAACGAAACCAAGAACGCCCTCCAGGCGGCTTTCGACGCCGCTCTGACGGGCAAAGGCAAACCGCAAACTGCCCGCACCGGTCCGATCGAAGACGTGACCCTGCCTGGCCGCCAGCCACGCATCGGGCACAGCCACATCATCTCGCAGACCATCGAGGATATCTGCGACATCTTCGGCCGCATGGGCTTCGAGGTCGCGTACGGGCCGGAGGTCGAGGACGAGCGGCATAATTTCGAGGCCCTCAACATCCCGCCCAGCCATCCCGCCCGCGACCCGCTGGACAATTTCTTCATCAACGACCACACGATGCTCCGCAGCCAGACCTCCACCGTGCAGATCCGCACGATGGAGTCTCGCCAGCCGCCGGTGCGCATCGTCGCCCCCGGCCGCGTGTACCGCCCCGACGCCGTCGACGCCACGCACTCGTTCATGTTCCACCAGATCGAGGGGCTCTACGTCGACGAAGGCGTCACGATGGCCGACCTGAAGACCGCCTTGGACCAGTTCTGCAAGGCGTACTTCGGCCCGACGGTCCAGACGCGCTTCCGCCCGAGTTTTTTCCCCTTCACCGAACCCTCAGCCGAGGTCGATCTGCTGTTCGAGTACGACGACGGCACGACGCGATGGATCGAGCTGGGCGGCTGCGGCATGGTGGACCCCAACGTCCTGCAAGCCGTCGGCTACGACAACGAGAAGTACACCGGCTACGCCTTCGGCCTGGGTATCGAGCGAATGGTCCTGCGCAAGTACAACATCCCCGACATCCGCCTGCTGTTTGAATCCGACGTGCGGTTCCTGCACCAGTTCTGACAAGCAGTAGCCGGTAGTCGGTAGCCCGTAGCCCGTGAAGACATGAAAGTCCTGTCTCTTGCGCCTCCGCGTAGCACGGGCTACTGGCTACTGGCTACGGGCTACCGGCTACTCTCTTTAGAGCAAACATATTCCCTGCCTGTTGCGACACCGCGCTCTTGAGGACCAGCATGGTCATGGCCGCCGTCACAGCGGCGCTGGGGAGTTTGCTTTGACGCACCAGGTCGTCCAGCGAGAGCGGGCCTTTGGTCAGCAGCGCGTGCAGCGTCGATTCGGTCGGGTTGAGGTTTGGCGGGATGGCCGGGACGGGCGTTTCTTCCGGGGCCATCTTTGCACCGACCTGGCCGAGGTGTTCCAGGATGTCGTCCAGGTTCTGCACCAGGATCGCCCCGCTGCGGATCAGGTCGTTGGCGCCCTGGCTCAGGGGCGAACTGACCGGGCCGGGGATGGCGAAGACTTCGCGGCCTTGCTCGGCGGCTTCGCGGGCGGTGATCAGCGAACCGCTGCGGCGAGAGGCCTCGACTACCAGCACGCCCAGCGACATCCCGCTGATGATGCGGTTACGCGTGGGGAAGTTGCCTGGAAGCACGGCCGTGCGCATCGGCAGTTCGCTGACAATCGCCCCGTGGCCGCCTTCGACAATCTGGTGAAAGAGCGACACGTTCTCCGGCGGGTACATGCCGCTGAGCCCGCAGCCCATGACCGCCACGGTGCGTCCCTGGACTGAGATCGCCCCGCGGTGGCCGGCGGTGTCGATCCCACGGGCCCCGCCGCTGACGACGGTGAACCCGGCGCGGGCAAGAAGCTGCCCGAAGCGCCCGGCCTGCTCCATGCCGTAGTGCGTGCACCGCCGCGAGCCGACCAGGCCTATCGCCAGCGCGTCAGTGGGGTCCAGCCGCCCCAGCACGTACAGCACGGCTGGGTAGTCGTAGATGTTTTTGAGCGCGGTCGGGTACTGCGGCGACAGGTCGGTCAGGATCGTCGCGCCGACACGGTCGGCCTCGGCGATTTCGCTTTCCGCGTCCTCGTCGCGCACGGAGCGGATGGCGTCGGCGGTTTTGGGGCCGACGCCTTCGACCTGTTGCAGCATGTGTGGCGAAGCCGCAGCGGCCTCCGCGGCGCTGCCGAACTTCTCGACGATCCGCCGGAACGTGACGGAACCCACGCCCTCGGCCAGCCACAGCCTGAGGTACTCTCGTACATGTTCGTCATGGACCATTGTCGCCCCATTCCACACGGGAATCGTGTGGGAGCATTTTCTATCGCCGGGCGCGAGGCTTCAACTGCAATCCCCCGGTACGAAAAATTCTTGTGCGGCGGGCTTTGGGTTGCCAATATGGCGGGCTTGGGTTAAGATGCCTGCCCTGAAACGAAGATTGGACCCCGCCGTGGTACATCCCCGGCGGATAGCGAGCCTTGTGAGAAAGTATGCCCAAGCCCCGACGCCGCAGAAAAATCGGTTCCAAGAAACGCCGCGAACGCCGCAATCGTCGCAAGGGCCGATAAACCACAGGGCCTTTCAGGCTGTGCTTGCATCAAAGCACACTCTGGAGGGCTTGTGCCCACGGTCAGAGCGTCCAGATTCCCTCTATTGCCTGCCCGCAATGGCCGCATTTGCCATCGGCAACGGTATTGCTTCGCACGCGAAAGCCCACCCGCTCGATGACGCTCTTGCCGCATGACGGGCAGTGCGTATCCTCGCCGCTGTGGCCGGGAACGTTGCCGCAGTAGACGTACTTCAGCCCGGCGTCCGACCCGATCTTGAGCGCCATCTCCAGCGTCTCCACCGGCGTGGCGGCCGCGGCGGACATCTTGAAATCGCCGTGGAACCGAGAGACGTGCCAGGGTACGTGCCTTCCCAGCTTGCCGCTGATGTAACCGGCGATGTCGGTCAGCTCTTGAGCCGAATCGTTCATGCCCGGCACCACCAGCGTGGTGACCTCGACCCACACGCCGGCGGCCATCAGCGCCTCGATGCCTTCGAGCACCGGCGCCAGGCGGGCCTTCATCACGCGCTGGTACGTCTCGTCGCGGAAGGCCTTGAGGTCCACATTGATCGCGTCGAGGTATGGGGCAATCTTTTCCACCGCCAGCGGCGTGAGGTAGCCGTTCGAGACGAAGCAGTTGCCGATCCCCGCCGCCCTGGCCAGCACGGCCGTATCGTATGCCAGTTCGAAAAACACCGTCGGCTCCGTGTACGTGTAGCTGATCGACGCGCAGCCGTAGCTCTTGGCGGCCGAGACGATCTGGGCCGGCTCGGTCGCCTGGCCGCCGATGCTCCCGCCCTCTCGCGGCGACTGCGAGATCTGCCAGTTCTGGCAGAACGCGCACTGGAAGTTGCACCCCGGGGCCGCCACCGACAGGCTCTGCGAACCCGGCAGAAAATGGAAGAGCGGCTTCTTCTCGATCGGATCGACGTTGACAGCCACCAGCGCGCCGTAATTGAGCGACTTGAGCACGCCGGCCACGTTCTCTCGCACGCGACAGATACCGTACTTGCCCGCGGCGATGACGCATCGGTGCCCGCAAAGGTTGCATCGCACCTTCTGCCCGTCAAGGGCTTCCCAGATCATGGCGTCGTGCTCGGCCATGCTTTTCTCCTGTAAACGGTCAGGGAGGGGAAAGTCGCGGCAGAGGACACGTATCTATCAAAGGCGTTGTTTGGCCTTGATGGCTACTTGCCCGTGGCCCGAAATGAAGAAATCATTCAAACAGCGAATGCCTTCTTCATTCAGTGCCTCCGCCGCGACTTTCCCCGCAAGATTCATTCACCCAGCAGGCGCTGCCGCATGAGCCATCCGGCCAGCCAGCACGCCATCGCGGCCATCGCCGCCAGCGGCCACAGCTCGCGCTGCTGTTGCGATGCCACGGCCTGGGGTAGCGGTGCCGCCCGAGCTGCGGCCACCGGATCGCCCCCCTCCCTGCCGCCGCGAAGGCCCAGCAGGCACACGGCCTGGAGCGAGCCGGTCTTGTCGCGATACAGCCCCGGCCAAGGCAGCGGCGATTGCTCCGGTCCGCCGCCGGCCAGCGCCGTCCACCTCGCGTGCGGGGCATCAAGGCCGCTGGTGCATGCGTACGAGAGAGATCCATTGCCCTCGCCGCCCAGCCATCGCATCGCGTTTGCCATGAAGACCACGAACGCCGCCGTGGCGCCGAAGTTCGTGTTGGTCGGCTCCAGCGCGAACGCCACGTACACCCGCCGCAGCCCGGCGCCATCCTGCGGAGCATTCCGCACGATCAGCGCACCATCATTATATGAGGCCAGCGCCGCACCGCCGGAGGCCTCGTCGGCCTTGACCCACGCGGTGACGCGCCGCACGGCCACCCCCGCCAGCGAGACATGCGCCATGACCGGGTCGTCGTCGGCCGACGAGCCTTTGCCCAGGTCGATGTTCTCAAGCGAGCCGCCTCGCTGCCACGCCGGGGGCGGCTGGGGTGAATCGATCACCAGCGCAGGCTTGCCCGCCGGGGCCGCGAGACGGTTGGCGATGACGATATCAGCCTGCGCCGCCTCGCCCACCAGCTCAAGTGATTCGTCGATGCCCACGTAGCGGCGGATCAGCGGCGAATCGTCGCCGACGATCGCCACGCGCCGCCGAACGCCCTTGCGGGCCGCAAGATACGCCGACGCTCCCATCCCCCGCAGCGGTCCAGCCGCCGTGGTCAACTCCGCACGCACGCCCTCCCACGCCGGGCACGTCACGACCAGCGCCCCCCGCGCCGCCGCGGCCAGCGTCGTCCGCTCGATGTGGGCGTTCTTGCCGGCCGCATCGGAAAGCGTCACCGTCACCGCCTGCGGAGCGGACGTCTGGTTTCGCAGGGCGACGAACACCTGGATTCCGCCCTCGACGGGCTCTGCGCCGAGGGCGTCAACGGTCACCGCCGGCAGATCGCCGGGAATCGCGATAGTCGTGATTCGCGGGCCCCCGCCAGTCGCCGTTGGGCCGGGAGCGAAGCGATAGACATGCTGCGCCGCCTCGTCGGCCGGAGGCAGGCGCAGCTGGTCCTCCCGCGCCGCCAGGAGCGGCACGCGGGCGACCAACTCTCGCGCCTGCGAGGGGCTCATCCACTTCGATGCCCCGCCAAGGATTTCGGGCAAGACGACCTGCATGCGGTCAGCTTCGCCCAAGCGGTCCAGCAGCGCGCCCGCGGCGCGGCGCAGCGAATCCAGTTCGGGCTGGTCGCCCAGTTCGGCCGTGGGCAAAATCGCAATCGCCACGTGCCGCGCCGGGGCTCGACCCCGCAAGACCGGTCGCGCCATCGCCAGCACCGCCGCGGCCGACCCGATCAGCAGCAGCACCCACGCGGTGCCGACCTTCCGCCGGGTGCGCGACCCGCCGCCCAGTGTTTTGGCGGCCTCCTGCCACAGCGTCACGCTTGGGGCCACGATCTGGCGGCGCGCCGGGCGCAACAGCGCCCAGGCCGCCGCGGCGGCCACCGCCACCAGCGCCACCAGCGATACGGGCCAAAGAAATGTCATGCGAGGAACCTAGAAACGGTCCATGTTGGGTTCCTCGACCGCCTTTCGCAGCATGAGGAACCGCTGTCCCTTGTAATACGTCAACAGCCCGGAGACCTTCAGGTACACCGTGCGCCCCTTGTACACCGAGGCCATCTTCAACTCCGCCCGGCGCAACTGGTGGCATGGGAGCAGCCGCAGCGGCGGTTCGAGCAGGTTGTTGTCCGAGACGAACCGCACCTGCAGCCACCGCTGCTTGCCCGCGGGCATGACCACGGCCAACCGATCCACCACGTACGCCCCGCGCAGCGACTCGATGGTCTGCTCCGCCGGAAGCGGGGCCACCGACTCTTCGTTGGCCTGGGGCGTCGTGGGGCGAGGCTCTTCCACCACCGGGCGCATGATCGCGTCCTTGCGAAGCTCGGCCATCACGTCCTCAGCCGTCACGCCCGGAAGCGATTCGGGAATCGCCCCTCGCGAGGTCGCCGCGCTGGTGACCGCAGCCGGTCGCGACGCGGGCTCTGTCGCCGGCTGCGCCACCGGCGCCGAAGCCGTCGCCGGCTGCGTGGCGCTGGCGGGGCCCGACGCAGAAGTCGCCCCCTGCGTGACGGCGAAGTATGCCGGGCGGCTGGCAGGCACGACCGACGGACGCGTCGGCGCCGAAGCGCTGGCCGGCTGCGAGGCCGCCTTCTTGCGCGGCGGCAGCTTGGGCCGCAGCGAGGCCTTGGTCATCATAACGAACGAGCGGTTGTCGTAGAGTGCAAACTCGCCGCTGACGCGAAAGAGCGCCGCGTCGTGCCGGGCGGCTTCCCGCTCCATTTCCTCAAGCAGTCCGCAGGGCAAAGCCCAACTGGCCGAGCCCGCCGGACGCCCCTCGTCATCGACAAATTCCACCATCACCCAGCCGCTCTTGGAATCCTGCCTCAAGCGGCAGAGGCGGTTCTCCATCAGCTCGCCATCCTCGGGCAGCCCGCGCGGCGCCACGTCCGGCGGGATCGCTTCGTCGCGCCCGCGGATCAGCGGCACGGCCGGCTGCTCATTGAGCATATCCTGATCGACCGCCTCGTTCGTCGCCGGCACGGCCACCGGCAGGGTGCGCATGTGGTCGGGGCGTCCGGACCCGAGTCTGGCGGGCCGGCTCGTCGGGCGGGGCGCGGCAAAGGCCGCGCACGTCACGGCCAACATGGCCGCAACCGCAGCCACCGCCGCTGCACGCGGATAAGAATGTTCTAGAGGCTCATTCATTACAGTCCCCACCGTCAGGCGATTGTAACCGCCCGGCAGCGAGTCATTCAAGGACCGCTCTCGTTGAACACCTGTCAGCCTCGCGGGGGAGAGTCGCGGGGCAGCAAGCGGCGAACGTCACTGCCCGCCCTGGCGGGTGTAGTTCAGCAGGCCGCCGGCGGCGAGAATCTTCCGCTGGCGCGCCGCCAGCGTCACGCGGCAGATGATGTCGGCGTTGCGGGTGCGGTTGTGGATCGTGATGCTCTCGAGCAAGGCAATGGCCTGATCGAGCCCCTCGACGATCAACTTGTCGCCGACAGCAATGGCGTCGTAGGCCGCCTCGGCGGCGAACGTCAGTGGCAAGATCCCGAAGTTGACCAAGTTGGCCTGGTGGATTCGCTCGATGCTCTTGGCGATGACGACCCGCACGCCCAGGTACATCGGGCACAGTGCCGCGTGCTCGCGCGACGAACCTTGGCCGTAGCTGGCCCCGGCGACGATGATCCCGCCGAAGTTACGCTCTTTGGCCGCCAGCGCCCGCTGGGCAAACGTCTGCTCGGGCGCCTTGTTGAAGCAGTTAAAGACATACTTGGCGTACTCGGGCACGTTCGAGCGGTGCTTGAGCAGAGCCCCGGCCGGCATAATGTGGTCAGTGGTGATCTTGTCGCCCACCTTAATGAGCACGACGCTTTCCATCGAGTTGCCCAGCGGCTGTCCGGAGGGCGGCTTCACGATGGTCGAGCCGCGAATGACCTCGACGGCCGCCGCCTCGCCCGGCGCGGCCGGCGGGACGATCATGCCATCGTCGATGCGGAACTTCTCGGGCGGCTGCACTGCCGGCAGAGCCGCCCCGGCGACCTTGGGCAGCTCGCGCGGGTCGGTCAGGCAGCCGGTAATCGCCGCGGCCACCGCTGTCTCGGGCGAGACGAGGTACACCTCGTCGTTGCTCGTGCCGGTGCGGCCAGTGAAGTTGCGGTTGAATGTGCGGACGCTGACGGCGCCCTCGGCGGGGCTGAACCCCAGGCCGATGCACGGCCCGCACGCCGATTCAAGGATGCGAGCCCCCGCGGCAATCAGCGAGGCCAGCGCGCCGCTCTCGGCCAGCATCGTCAGCACCTGGCGGCTGCCGGGGGCGATGCCCAGTTCGACCAGCGGATGAACGGTCCTGCCCTTGAGCAGCGCCGCGGCCATCGTCAGGTCCTGAAAGCTCGAGTTGGTGCACGAGCCGATGAGCACCTGCCGCACAGGCTTGCCCACCAGCGACGCGATGGTGAGGATGTTATCCGGGCTGGGCGACCCTGCCGCCAGCGGTTCCAACTCGTCCAGATCGATCACGATCCCGCCGAAGCTCACCGGCGCGACGCCAGAGGTGTCGGCCTCGTCTACGGCAACGCCCGTGCAGAATCGCTGGATGTTCTGGATCGTGGCCGCGTCGCGCTCCAGGTGCAGATGTTTCTGGATGCGGTCGTACTTGGCGCCTTCGTCAGCCGCCAGGGGCGCGTAGTGCTCGCCGCGGCCTTGGGCGGTCAGAAACTGCCGCGTCAGGTCGTCGCTGGGAAAGACGCTGGTCGTCACGCCCAGTTCGGCGCCCATGTTGGTGCACGTGGCCCTGGCCGGCACGGGCAGCGAGGCAACGCCCTCGCCAAAATATTCCACGATGCAGTTCACGTTGCCACGCGTCGTCAGGATGCTCAGCAGGCGCAGGATGATGTCCTTGGCCGCCACCCAGGGCGGCAGCTTGCCGCGTAGCTCCACGCCGATCACGCGCGGGCAGGGCGTGTAGAACGCCCCGCCGCCCATCGCCACGGCTACATCCAGCCCGCCGGCGCCGATGGCGAGCATGCCCAGTCCGCCGCCGGTGGGCGTGTGGCTGTCGCTGCCCAACAGCGTCTTGCCCGGCCGGCCGAAGCGCTCGAGGTGAACCTGATGGCAGATGCCATTGCCCGGCCGCGAGAAATACGCCCCGATCTTGGCGGCGATCGACTGCAAATACAGATGGTCGTTGTGGTTCTCAGGGCCGAACTGGGCCATGTTGTGATCGACGTAGCTGACGGCCAGTTCCGCCCGCACGCGCGGAATGTCCATCGCCTCCAGAAGCAGAAAGGCCGTGGTGCCGGTGGCGTCCTGGGTGAGCGTCTGGTCAATGCGCAGGCCGATCTCGGACCCGGGCATGAGCTTGCCCGTGACGAGGTGGTCCTGGAGAATTTTCGCGGTCAGGGTCTTTGGCACGGTCAACTCCTGTGTCCTTCAAGTTCCAGCATCCGCCGTTTGAGCGGTACGCCGCCGGCGGCGGAGAACCCGCCACACGATCCATCGCTGCAGATCACGCGGTGGCACGGCACCACCAACGGTACGGGATTGGCCGCCAGAGCGCCGGCCACGGCGCGGGCGGCTTTGGAATTGCCCACCCACCGGGCCAGGGTGGCATAGCTTTCGGTGCGTCCGTACCCGATGGTACGACAGGCATCGAGCACGGTTTGGCGAAATGCACCTGCGGAGAGCTGACAGGCGACCGGGGAAAAATCCACCGCCGCGCCATCAAAATAGGCCTGAGTCAGTTCGATAAGCGCCGTGAAAGGCTTAACGTCCTCGCGAGCGTGGGCTGTGCCGGCGAGCAGTGCGCGGCGGACCTTATCGCGTGTGTCATGAGGCAGAATAATCCGCACGATAGCGTCGTGTGCGAGGGCACCCATCGCCCCCCACGGAGTGTTCCAGCTTGAATAGTACAGCGTGTGTGACATGCCGCGATTTTAGACGCCCATCCCGCCGCAGGCAAGAGCAGCGAACCGCCAAGCAAACCAGACGAAGAATCGCAACGTTAGCGGCGAGGCTTGCTCCGCGCGGTTTCTTTTCTGGCGACGCCCATACCCTTCGCCGGATCGGGGAAACCACCCCGCTAAACAAGCTCTCTGGACCGCAGACTATCTCGCCGATTCCCGCTCGAACTGCGTGACCCATCGCGCGATCTCGCGCAGGGCGGCAGTGCCCTGTTCGGTCTGCTCAAGGCCGACGAACTGGAAGCCCATCAGCACGCCTTGGCCAAGCGGTTCTTCATGGCGGAACTGGGCCTCGACGCCCACGCCGGCAGCCCCGAGGCCAAACAGCAGGTGCATGCCGACCGGCTCGCCGGCATCGAAGTAACCGGAAACCTCTTTGCCGCAGGCCACCTGGACGCCGCCGGCGCTGAGGTTGTCGGCCCGGCCGGACCAGACCGGCGTGTCGGCGCTGCCGCTGGTGGGTTCAGACTCGACGACGCCCGCCCAGAACGAGACTCGCACGATGCGTCCCTCGGGCACGCTGACGCGCGAGTACGCGCGGCGCTGCAGGCACTGCACCGCCACCGGCACCGTCAGACGCAGCACGGGCACGTCGGCGCCGCTTTCATCCGGGCACGAGCCGGCCCCGACGATGGTCGTCATGAAGATGTGCTTGTGATGCTTGTATTTGAAGTTCACGCCCACCGACTGGGCCGACTGGAGGGCCGGGCACGGACCGCCGTCGCTGCGCGGGATCTCGACCAGCAGGTATCCGCTGTCGAGGCCAATGCAGCGGCTGTGGAGATTCTGCCAACTGCGGCCGTTGTGCACGGTCACAGTCAGGGGAATATGACGCTCGACCGCCCCGGCCAGGGTCTGGCCGATCGCGGTTCCGGTTAGGCTCTTCATCGCGGACATAGTGCCTGCTCCAGCTAATGATAACGGTCCCATTGGAATGTCGGTCGCTCAGAGGGGGCACTTGAACAACGAATTGAACGGACGCGGCACCGCAAGCGCCGGGCCGATTGCGCGGGAGGATCCAGGTTCAGGCGGGCGATTCGTCCAAGGCGAGTTCTGCTTCCATCGCATCGGGCCTGGGCACCTTGGCGCCCTGGACTGATACGATGATTCCCGGCAACGCCCAGAACAATTGCACGCCCCGCGCCAGCAGCGCCAGCAGGCCCACCAGCGTTTTGTCCGCCCCCACGCCGGAAGGGCCCAGGAAGAGCACGTACAACTTCTCGATGAACCCCAGCCCGCCCGGCGTCACCGGCACGGCCCCGATGACGTAGACCAGCGGCACATAGAGAAAGTAGTGATACCAGGACAGCCCCTCGATCGACAGCGCCCGCCCGGTCAGCCAGATCGAGCCGATCCAGAACGTCTGCGACACCAGCGTCACGCCTACCGCTTGCAGCAGATATCCCGGATGCTGGCGCAGCAATCGCGTGCCTTCGCCGGCGGCCTGGAAATGGTGCGCGAACGACAGGCGGCCGTAAATCTTCTGCAGGTGGAATAGCCTTCGGAAGCGCGAGCTGAGAATGAACGTGCCGGTGACCAGGATAGCGGCCACCATGATTACCACCGAAATCACGCCGCTGCGGATATTCTCCCACGAGCCCAGACCCGCCCACAGGGATATCAGCACCAGCGCCGCCGCCATGATCGCCAACGCCGCAAGGCCCAGCACGCGGTCGACGAAGACGGCCAGCAGCACGCGGGCCTTGTGCGAGGTGTGCTTGGCGAGGTAGAACGCCTTAACGAGGTCGCCGCCGACCGAGCCGGGTATGACGTTGTTGTAAAACTGCCCCAGAAATGTCAGTCGCGTGATCTCCCACAGGCCCACGTCGATCTCCTGCGACTGCAGGAGAATGCGCAGGCGCACCGCGCAGATCAGCGTCCCCACAAGCGTGAACATCGCCGCCATGCAGAGCGTCAGCCACGATGCAGTCTTCAGGGCCAGCAGCATCTTGGCCCAGTCCGTCCCGCGCAGAGCCCAATACAGCAGCGCCGCGGCCAGGATGAACTTGGCCACGACCAGCAATGTCTTGCGATGCGATGGTTTCATCAAAACGCTCTCGGCAGCGCCCTTAAGGCGCCACGCCGCCGCTTAGAATACCACAAACCGCCGGCGATCCAATCCCCGGGCGACTTTTTACCCCTTGGGCGGGTAGGCGGTTTACATTTTCCGCTCGCCGCATTTACGGCCGACGGATAAAATGCCGATCTCACTAAGGTAGGTTTTCCCTCCTGCGAACACAACTATGGCTCCGTCTCAGACAGTCGATGTGCCCGGCTACCAGGTCTTAAACTGCCTGGGGCGCGGGGCTGGGAGCTCTATCTGGCAGATTCGCGACTGCCGGACGGACGCTCTCTATGCGCTCAAACGCGTACTGCGTCGCTCGGACGTCCCCGGCGACCGCGTGCTGATGCTGGCGATGAATGAGGCCCACGTCGGCACGCAGATGGATCATCGCGTGATCCGTCACATCCACCACGTCCGTCGCATCCGCCGGTGGATGCGACTCGATGAAGTCCAACTGATCATGGAGCTCTGCCAGGGCCAATCGCTGCAGGAGCGCCTGCCCCGTTCGGTCGCCGAGACTGTCGCTGTGTTCTCGTCGGTAGCCTCGGGCCTGGCGCACATGCACGCCCGCGGCTACGTCCATGCCGACATCAAGCCCAACAACATCCTGCTGGCGCCCGACGGCACCGTGAAGGTCATCGACCTCGGGCAGAGCTGCCCCATCGGCACCATCAAGGACCGCATCCAGGGCACGCCGGACTTCATCGCCCCCGAGCAGGTGCATCGCCGCCCGCTCGACGCGCGGACCGACATCTTCAACTTCGGCGCCAGCCTCTACTGGACCCTCGCCGGACGCCCCATCTCCACCGCCATGCCGCCGCGAGGGTCGGTCACGCTGCGATCCGAAACCGTCACTGTCCCGATGAGCCAGTTCAGCCCCGAGGTGCCCGCGGCCCTGGATAAGCTCGTCGCCGAGTGCATCGAGCAGTTCCCCGACAACCGCCCATCGAGCATCCTGGAAGTCGCCTCGCGGCTGAGCCTGATCTCCGCCGCCATGGCGCCGCGGACGTCTGAGCCCACGCCCGACGACACCATCTTCGACTAGAGGTCCCGTGTCCAGCCCCGTCGCCAACATCTTCGCTGCCGTGGCCGCCGCCAACCGCAACGACCCTCGCCGGAGCGGAAACGTCGTGCACATCGAGAGCGGCCGCACGCTCATCGTCGCCGGCGACATCCACGGCAACCGCGCCAACCTCGACCGCATCCTGCGTTACGCGGACCTGCGCCGCTGCAGCGAGCGTGTGCTGGTGCTCCAGGAGATCATCCACGGGCCGCCCGACGAAAAGTCCGGCGCTGACCGCAGCGTCGAACTGCTCATGCGCGTCGCCCGCTTGCAGGCCGAACTGCCCGGACGCATCATCTGCCTGATGGGCAACCACGACCTCACCCAGGCCGGTGGCGCCGAGATCCTCAAGGACGGTCGCGGCGTCTGCCGCGAATTCACCGCCGGCGTCGCGACCGCTTTCGGCGACGACGCCCCGCACGTCAGCGAGGCGCTGAACGACCTGCTGCTCTCGTTCCCGCTGGCCGTGCAAACCCCGGGCGGCGCGATGGTCAGCCATTCGCTGCCCACGCCCGGAGCCCAGGCCCCATCCGACGTGCTGGAACGCTCGCTCACCGCGGACGATTTCGCCCGCGGCGGCGCCGTCTATCAGTGGCTCTGGGGGCGGCGGCAGAACCGCGCGCAGATCGAGCAACTGGCCCAGCGGCTGAAGGTGAACTTCTTTGTGCTGGGACACCGCCACATGGAAGGCGGCTTTGAGCTGTTCGACCCCCAGGCCGTCGCCCTGACCAGCGACACCCAACACGGATGCATCATCGAGTTTTCATCGGACGAGATGCTGACGGCCGAGGCGGCCCAGGAATGCATCAAGCCCATCGCCCTTCTGGGATAGGACTACCGCATGGATGAACTGCCGGGAAATCTCAAACGACAACTGCGAAGCCAAGGCCGCTCCCTCTCGCCGCTGGCGACCATCGGCAAGTCGGGCCTGACCGACGCCGGCGCCGCCAACCTGCGTGGCTTGCTGGACAAGCACGAGTTGATCAAGGTCCGTCTTCCCGCCCTGCCGCCGGATGAGCGAGCAGAACTAGCCGCCCAAACCGCCCAAGCCGCCGGCGCGAAATGCGTCGCCATCGTCGGCCACACCATCCTTCTATACAAGGATCCTTTAACCGCAGAGCACGCCGAGGACGCAGAGGAAGAGCGAGAAGAAGAGACGTAGCCGCAAGCGTACACCTTCGATGTCAATTATGGCCCCGCACAGAGGCCATGCGGGAAATGTCGAATAGGAAGAAGCGAAGAATGAACCGAATCAAAGTCGCGGGCGTGTACTATGTTCAGGGCCTCATCGACGATAAGCGATGCTCCTCCAGGCTGGAGCGGATGCTCCGGCGCATCAGCACGGACGTGGTCAAGGAGGCCTCGCTCGAAGAACTGGACGCGCTGGTAGCCAGACTGGGAAGCGACCTCGGCTCGCCGGCGCATCCGTACCTTTTCTTCGGCCGGTTCCAGCGGCTCACGTCGGCCGAGGAAAAAGGCATGGCGGAGAAGTATCCGCATCTTGCGCAGGGCGGGCACCAGCGACTCTGGGGAGCGAATCATTTCTCCTCCTGGAGCAGCATCAGCAGCGTGGACGAGGGTTGCATCTGCCATCTGCGGTGGACCCTCGATCCCTGCATCGGGTGCTTTCACGCCTGTAGCTATTGCGGGTTCCGCAATCTGACGTGCCTGTCGATGACGCTCAACGTGGAGGATCTGATCCAGCGGAATCACGAACTCATGCGGCTCGTGCCGTCCCAGAAGAACTGGCATACCGGCGGCAGCAGCGACATCTTCTGTTTTGAGCCCGAATACGGCTACACCGACCAGTTGCTCAATACCGCCGCCGCGGAAGACCGCAATGTCCTGTTCTACACCTCGACGGACAACGTCGACTTCTTGCGCGACCTGAAGCACCGCGACCGCGCGATCATTGAGTGGACCATTTCCCCCGAAGCCCTCGTCAAGTGCGAACGAAAAGCTCCCTCCTTGCGCGCCCGGCTCGAGGCCATGAAGAAGTGCCAGGATGCCGGCTGTACGGTGCGCTGCCAGTTTGCGCCTTTTGTTCCCTTGGTGAACTGGAAGGACGAGTACCGGGACATGCTCCAAAAGCTGTTCTCCGTGGTCGAACCGGATTTCGTTGCGATGCATATGGTCCGGTGGTGCGGTCGTCACGTGTCAAAGACGCTCCGCGATTGGTTCGGCGAGTCCGGAATCGACCCGGAGTACATGGCCATGGTGGAGGAGGCCGAGCGGGACGGAGGCATGGCGTATTTCCCCGGCGGCCACAACATCCCTGCCGCCGGCCGGGAGAAGATCTACCGCTTCATGATCGATGAGATCCGCACTCACAGCGCGGATATCCCCATCGTACTGTGCCGGGAGACGCCCGAGATGTGGGAACTCTTCGGCCGCGAGTTGAACGTGGGGCCCGCCAACTGCGGCTGCGGGACCGTGCCAAGGGTGCGAAAAACCAGCCAAGTAGACCGTTCCCCTTGCCTTCCCTGACTACAGACGTTTGCGGCCGAGCCCGATATACCGCCCCACGTACATGGGCGCATGCACCACCCCCGGGACCGGCCCAGCCCCAGGATCAAATTTCCTATCAGTAACTCTGTTGCCATTGCTCGCGCCGAAGGGGAGAATGCGGTCGGTCGATCAATTCGTTCTGCAAAGGAGCCCAGCTATGAAGCATCCATCTCCTCCGCGGGTCAGGGCGGCTATGGTTCTGTCAGCGTTGGCAGGCGGCTTCCTCGGTGGCTGCGCCCCCGGCCCTGCGATGATTTCGGTGAGTCCGTCGCACCAGTTCGCGCCGCGCACCCGGCTGGCGGTTCTCGACCTGGACTGGAGCCCGCCCACCGGCAAGGTGCAGGCCGGATCGTCAATGGTCAACGCGCCCAACGCGGGGCGGTTCGTGGCCGACAGCCTGTCCAGCCGCTTGCTGGAGATCAGGAACTTCGACGTGCTCGAGCGGACACGCCTGGCACAACTGCTGGCCGAGAAGAGTCTCTCGCAGACCGACTTGGTCAAACAGGGGCGATACAATGAGATCGGACAGTTTCTCGGCGTGGATTACCTGGTGCTGGGCACCGTCAACAGCTTCACGAGTTGGACTAACGGGTTTCTCTGCGGCTACGTCATCTCCTTTAATTGTCGCTGCGTGGACGTGCGGACATCGCAAGTAGTCTGGGCCATGGAGGGCAAACACGAAGGCGGCCCGACGGGCCCGCTCGACCCGGCCACCGGGCTGCAGACCATTCTCGACGACGGCATGCCGAAACTCCGACGCTCCGTTGAAACTCAGACGAAGCGGTGACCGAATTTGCATGAAGAAATGGCGGGTGATCGTGTGGCAATACCGGCCGCGTTCTGTCATTGTGTTATCCAGGGACATGCATGCCCTTAACTTAGGGCCATCAGCAAAGAAGATGGTATACCCCCACCCCCCGGACCGGCCCAGTCCCAGGATCAACTTTCCTATCCGTCAGTCAATGGGCTGGGCCGAACCTGGCGTCCTCGATTTTCGCTTTGAGTTGTTCCATCGCCGCGTTGGGAGCGTGCAGCGGAATGGCCATGTCGATGTACTTCATCGCCTGGGCGTACGCGCCTGTGTCGTAGAAACACTGGGCGGCCTTTGCGGCGGCCTCGGGGGCGAACTGGCCGAAATGCGACGCCTCCGCGTAGGCCTCGGCGGCTTCCTTGGCCCGCCCCTGCCGGCGGCGGACCTCGGCCATCAACATCAGCAGCCCACCGGTGCGGCGCTGGCGCAGGGCCTGCGTGAGCGTCACCGCGCAGTCGTCGACGCGCCCCGCGCCAAGCTGGGCGGCCGCGAGATTCTGCCAGACCGCCGCGTCGCCGGCAGACAGAGCCGACGCCTGCGCGAGGTAATCGACGGCCTTGGCGTAATCCTTCTTTTCCAGGGCCATCTCGCCCAGCGGCGCCAGGGTGCGGGCGTCTCTGACGCCGCCGGCGCAGGCGCGGTTGAGATACTCCCCTGCCGCGTCGCGTTGACCGAGCGTCAAGAGATACGTGCCCATCCGAGCCCAGATTTCCGCTCCGGCGGAAGGGCCGGCGCCGTTGTCGGCGGCCTTGCGGAACGACGCCATCGCCTTGTCGGGCTCGTTTCGGCTGAGGAGGACTTGCCCCCGCAGCCACAGTCCCTGCGCGTCGCGCGGGGCCAGGGCCAGCAGGTCATCGAGGGTCTTGTCGGCGGCGGCCGTCTCGCCCATGGCCATCTGGGCCTCGGCCAGCAGAGGACGCACCTGCGTGTCGGCCAGATTGGCGCGGACGTAGGCGTTCATCAGGTCTCGCGCGCCCTGGTATCCGCCGGGCTGCATGAGGCCGCGGGCTTTGCTGAGCACTTCGTCTGCCAAGGCGTCGGCAGGAGCAGCCTTGGGCGTCGGGGTGTCGCCGCCCTGGCCGACGTAGATCGCCAAGCCGCCGATCGCGGCGGCCATCCCCACCAGCACCCACGGCAGATATCGCGAGCGCTGGGGGGGCATCTAGTGCTCCTCCCCGAGCAGATTGGCCACGCTCCGGGCGATGTCGCCCGATTCCATCAGGGCCTGACCGACCAGCACCGCTCGCACGCCGGCGGCGGCCACTCGCGTGACGTCGGCGTGGGTCTTGATGCCCGACTCGCTGACGAGGACGGCCTCTTCGCCGGCCAGTTCCGCCAGCCGCACGGTGGTGTTGAGGTCCACCTCAAAAGTGGCCAGGTTGCGGTTGTTGATCCCCAGCAGCCCATACGACTTGTGCGGGAAGCCGATCATCGACCGCGCCAGCATCATCTCGTCGGCGTCGTGAACTTCCACCAGCGTGCTCATGCGCAGTTCCGTCGCCAGGATCATCAGGTCCATCAGCATAGAAGGGCTCAGCGCCGCGACGATCAGCAGGATCGCATCCGCGCCGGCGGCGCGGCTTTGGTACACCTGCCATGGGTCGATGATGAAGTCTTTCCGCAGGATCGGGATGTTCACCGCCGCGCGAACGGCCGCCAGGTACTCCAGCCGCCCCTGGAAATACGGTTCATCGGTGAGCACGCTCAGGGCGCTGGCGCCTGCGGCGGCGTACTGGCGGGCGACGGCGACGGGGTCGAAATCCTCGCGGATGACGCCGGCCGAGGGGGAGGCCTTCTTGACCTCGGCGATGAGATTGACCGGTCCGCGTCCCGCCCGGCTGACAGCGGCGAAGAAGTTCCTCGATCGCGGCGCGGCGGCGGCAGCGGCCTGGAGCGACGCCAGATCGCCTTGCGCGTGCAGGGCGTCGACCTCTTTGCGCTTGGTTTGGAGGATGCGGTCTAATATAGTTTGCGGCACGTCTGTCGCTCCCGGGTCCGTTGGTCAACCTAACCGTATGGCGTGAATGATGTCAAACGCTTTATCGCAACCTTCGGCGACGGCGCCGGCCTCGGCGCTGCCCGCCCATTTTCCCGTATGGATGTACACGCTGGTAGCACTGGGCCTGTGCGTCCTGATCGCATGGATCATCGCCTGCCTCATCCGCCGGCGCAAGTTCGTCGAGGCGGCAGGCCCCGGCCGACGCAGCCGCCTGAACGTCCTGCACATTATCCTGCCGATGCTGTGCACGTTCGCCGCTACCGGCGTGGCGAGCTACTTCCTGCCGCACGTGCCGCCGTACTCGCTGATCACGATGGCGATCGGCACCGTGATGCTGATGGCCGCCAGCCTGGTCGCGGGGGCTTACGGTTTTCCGCTGGGCCTGTCGCGCGGGATGGGGCTGTCGGGGCGGCACTGGCTGTACGACAGCGTCAGGGGCGTCCTGGGATATCTGGGGATTCTTCCGGTATGCATGGCCGCCATCGAGATCACCACGCGCTTGATGACCGCCTGGGGCTATCACTCTCCCGAGCATCCGCTACTGGAGATCCTGCGCAATCCCGATGCCAGCCGGCTCAGTTGCACGCTGGCAGTCGTCACCGCCGTCATCCTGGCGCCGCTGACGGAGGAAATCTTCTACCGCGGACTGCTCCAGACGGCCCTGCGCCGGCAGTTCCGACCGTGGCCGGCCATCGTGCTGACGGCCCTGCTGTTCTCGTTCATGCACATCGGCGCCCCCAGCTCGGTCCCGGCGATTCTGGTTTTCGGCATGGCGCTGGGATACCAGTACGAGCGCACCGGCCGACTCTGGGCACCCGTGGTCATGCACGTGATCTTCAACGCCGTCTTCGTGACGCTCACGATAACGACCCCGGCGTAGCACGGGCGTCTCGTGAGTAGCCATCCCGCCCGTGCCGATGCTACGGATTCCGAGATGACCCCTTGGCCTCGCGCGTGGCTGCGGCAGAGGCCGGCGCCGTCGTCGGCGACTTCTCGACCATCACCACGTCCCCGGGCAGGAAGCCCAGCCGCTGCCCTGCCGCCGCCGATACAACCAGCGCCTGGCGAGGGCGGCCGTCCACGACCAACTCCCGCGTACGTTCCAGATCGGCCCGGCTGAAGGGCTGCACGGCCCCGGCCTGTTTCTGGAGCATCTCGGCGAGGATCTCATTGACCGCCCCCGCCTGCCCGCCGCCGGCGCCCAGCGCCGCCATCGCCGCCGCCCGCCGCTCGGCCGCCAGACGCCCCTGCCGCTCGCGATACCACAGCACCCCCAGCAGCACGATAATCAGCACCAGCAGCCCCGCAGCCACCATCGTAAGAGAATCGTGTTTGGATTCCTTCGTCTCGGTCATGGGTTTCTCCAAAGCAAAGCCGAGCGTAGTCATACGTCAAGGGGCGGCCGATGGCAAGCCCCGCGCCGTGGCGCGGGCTTGAAAACCAGCTTGCGCCGCCCTACACTCTTGAGCCTCGCGACGGGAAGGAAAAGCGTATGACTCTGGCCTATTTCGATTGCTTCAGCGGCGCCGGCGGCGACATGATCGTCGCGGCGCTGATCGACGCCGGCGCCGATGCCGCGGCCGTGACTGCCGGCCTGGGCAACCTGGGCCTGCCGATGGAAGTTTCGTTCGAGACGACGACGCGCAAGGGCATCGGCGCTGCGCGGTTCGTCGTGAACATCTGCGCCCACGAGCACCATCACCACCGCCACCTGGAAGACATCGTCAATCTCATCTCGAAGGCCTGCCTGCCCCCGCGGGCCGCCGCACGCGCGTGCGAGGTCTTCAACCGCCTGGCCGTCGCCGAGGCGGCGGTCCACAAGACCCAGCCCGAACACGTGCACTTTCACGAGGTCGGCGCCATCGACAGCATCGCTGACATCGTCGGGGCCTGCCTGGCGCTGGAGAGCCTGGGCGTGGACGAACTGATCTGCGGGCCGATCCCCCTGGGCAGCGGCACCGTCGAGTGCGAGCACGGCATTTTGCCCGTGCCCGCCCCGGCGACGGCCGCTCTGCTCAAGGGCTTCGCCGTGACGCGCGAGGAGACGGGCGTGGAGATGACCACTCCGACGGCCGCGGCGATCTTCACCGCTCTGGGGCGCAGCGGTCCCATGCCGCCGCTGCGCGTCGAGGCCGTCGGCTACGGCGCCGGAACGCGCGAGCACGGGAGCGTGGCCAACCTGCTGCGGGTCTTCATCGGCAGCGGCGACCCCGACGGGCAGGTCGACTCCCTGACGGAACTGGCGGCGAACATCGACGACTGCAGCGGGCAGATTATCGGCGCGACGCTGGAAAAGCTCATCGCCGCCGGCTGTCACGACGCCTGGGCCGCGCCGATCACGATGAAGAAGTCGCGCCCGGCCTGGATGCTGTGCGTGTTGTGTTCGGACAGCGACGTACCTCGCATGGAGACGATAATCTTTTCCGAAACGACGACGCTGGGCATCCGCCGCCGCCCCTGCCGGCGCCGCAAACTCCTGCGGCGCCACGAAACCGTCGAGACGCCCTATGGACCGATCCGCGTCAAGATCGGCAGCGACTCCGCGCTTGACCTGACGTGCCAGCCGGAGTTCGCCGACTGCCAGGCCGCCGCCGACTCGCACCATGTACCCCTGCGAGAGGTGATCCAGGCGGCGATGACGACCCTGCGACAGAAACACTCGTGATTCCTTTATCGGCCGCGCCGGAGGCTTTGAGACCCTCCCATGACGCGGCGACGAACGTGATCGGGGAACGACTATGGCGCTGCTCGCCGCGACGCTGACAATCTTGACCGGCCTGGCCGCCTTGATCTGGTGCAGCCGCATCATGCAGCTTCGCCGGTTCAAGGCCGGCGCCTTCGTCATTGACGCGAACGCCCCCGGCCCGCCGCCCTCGGCGCCGAAGATCAGCGTGGTGGTGGCCGCCAAGGACGAGGAGATCTACATCGAGAGCTGCCTGCGCACGATGCTGGCGCAGGATTACCCCGACTTCGAGGTCATCGTCTGCAACGACCGCAGCGGCGACAACACCGCGGCCATCATCGACCGCGTGGCGCGGGGCGACTCTCGCGTGAAGGTCGTCACCGTCGATCAACTGCCCGAGGGCTGGTGCGGCAAGAACAACGCGATGCAGCAGGCAATCGCCCGCTCCGAGGGCGAGTGGATCTGCATGATCGACGCCGACTGCCGCCAGGAGTCGCCACGCACGCTCTCGGCGACCGTGCAGCACGCCATCGATGGCAAGATCGACCTGCTCAGCGTGCTGCCGACGCTGGAGATGCACAGCTTCTGGGAAACCGTCGTGCAGCCCGTCTGCAGCGGCACGATGATGATCTGGTTCAACCCGATGCACGTCAACGACCCGCGCAAGCCCCACGCCTACGCCAACGGCGCCTTCATGCTGATGCGCCGCGCGGCGTACGACGCCATCGGCACGCACCACGCCGTCCGCAACCGCCTCTGCGAGGACATGCACATCGCCGCCCTGGTCAAGCGATCGGGCCTGTGCCTGCGGGTCGTCCCCAGCAGCGGCCTCTATCGCGTGCGGATGTACTCCTCGCTCGCCCAGGCCGTCCAGGGCTGGACGCGAATCTTCTTCGGAACCTTCGGCACGGTCGGCCGACTCGTCGTCTCATGGCTGGCCATGTTCCTCGTCGGATCGCTGCCGTGGCTGACCCTCGCCGCCGCCGGGTGGGCGATTCTCGCCGGCAGCGCGTCGCCATGGTGGCCTGCCGCGTCCGCGGCCTCGGCGGCGGCTGTCATCTGCCAGATGATCTCGCTGTATCATTTCTACCGGCAGATGCACATGCACCCCGCCCTGTCGCTGCTGTACCCGGTGGGCAACCTGATCGGCTTGTACATTCTGCTGCTGGCGTTGTCCAAGCACCTGCCTTCAAACCAGGTGGTGTGGCGCAACACAAGCTATGCGCGGCCGTGACGGATCGCGTCATGTCGCGGACATCTTGTCCGCGACACGAGCTACTCGCTGCCCTGAACGGCCCGGCGCAGTGCGGCGTGGAAGGGCGCGGGGTCGGCCTCGAACTCCAGCACGTGCGCGGCGTTAAACTCGACCGTCACGGCCGCCCCGCCCGTCAGCCGCCCCACCACTTGTGACGTGCCCTCGTTATCAATGACGCGCTCGCGACGCGCCAGCAGCAGCGTGGCCGGAACGGTCATCGCGCCGGTCGCCGC